>JAZQYM010000053.1:0-1611 GCA_045633525.1 Alistipes sp.
CAAGATGCGTATCGAGGAGGCTGCAGCTCGCACACAGGCTCGTATCGACTCTGGTGAGCAGAAGATCATCGGTTTGAACGAGTACCGTTTGGAGAAAGAGGCTCCCATCGATATCTTGGCTGTAGATAACACTGCAGTACGCGAGAGCCAGGTTAAGCGCTTGCAGGAGCTTCGCGCTAACCGCGATCAGGCTGCTGTTGATAAGGCTTTGGCCGCTATCACCGAGTGCGTGAAGACTGGCGAGGGCAACTTGCTTGAGCTCGCAGTTGAGGCTGCTAAGGTACGCGCAACACTGGGCGAGATCTCTGACGCTTGCGAGGTTGTTGTAGGTCGCTACAAGGCAGTTATTCGTTCAATCTCTGGAGTATATTCATCAGGTATGAAGCAGGATGCAGATTTCGAGAAGGCGAAGGCTATGTGCGCTGAGTTCGCCAAGAAGGAGGGCCGTCAGCCCCGTATCATGATCGCTAAGCTCGGTCAGGACGGTCACGATCGTGGTGCAAAGGTTGTAGCTACAGGTTATGCCGACGTAGGCTTCGACGTAGATATGGGTCCCTTGTTCCAGACTCCCGAGGAGGCTGCAAAGCAGGCTGTGGAGAACGACGTACACATCGTAGGTGTATCTTCACTCGCTGCTGGTCACCTTACTTTGGTTCCCCAGATCATCGCCGAGTTGAAGAAGTTGGGTCGCGAGGACATCATCGTAGTTGTTGGAGGTGTTATCCCCGCACAGGATTACGAGGAGTTGTATCAGGATGGCGCTGCCGCTATCTTCGGCCCCGGTACTCCTATTGCCAAGTCTTCAATCAAGATGTTGGAGTTGTTGATGGAGGAGTAATCCCCCACCGCAATATAAAGCGAATAGGCCGCACCGCAAGGTGTGGCCTATTTTTGTTTATTCAACCTAAACAAATAAAAGCCGTTGGCATTTACCAACGGCTTTTTTATAACAATATTAGAGATATATTACTCCTCAACAACCTCAGTCCACTTACCTGAATCGGGGCCGTCCATAATAATAGCATCACCAGCCTTAAGTCTGCCATTATCTGTAAAAGAACGTGTGTATGTTTTCGTTCCGTTGCTAAGTGTAAATATCAAATTAGAACTAGTAGTAGCACCCGGATAATATCCATAGAATGATACGCCATCTGCATTTGCAAAACCTGCCAACGGAGCATTAAAACTTTTAGCACTTACTACAACAGAATCATTATCCATAAAAGAGCCACCCATTATAGCCTGCAAGTCGTTACAAGAGAGAGTCCAATTTCCTGCAACATCAATTCCGCGAACGGTAATCTGCGAACATTTGTGCTCCAAAGCGATATTTAATGTAATTGTAGAGTCTGATACAGTATAAGTACCATCAATGCACTGCATTACATATACACCTTTAGTGGTAGAATCACAGGTAAGAAACTGTCCGTTATTCCAAAATTCAGGAGTTACAGGAGTATTTACATAGAGAGCGCGCAATGTCTTTGTAGTTTTTGCTGCAACCTCGTCAATGGTAGTACCAACCCAAGTAGGAGTCCAAGAAGAATTGTTATAGGTAAGTGTCAAATACTTTGCCGCAGTAGCACCATCGTACAAATCTCCATCGAAAAC
>JAZQYM010000054.1:0-16172 GCA_045633525.1 Alistipes sp.
CCTGCAATAAAGAAGAGGAACATAATGCCCAACAACCAGTTAGTCTTACTGTCGCTACCCTTAAACTCCTTCCAAATGAATACACCCCAAATAGCGGCAATCATAGGAGCTCCCTGACCAAGAGCATACGAGATAGCAGCACCAGCCTTACCTGCAGCTATATAGCTAAATGCTGTACCCAAGCACCAAATAGCTCCGCCCAGCACACCTACAAGGTGGGTAGAGAGTGAGCCCTTGAAATACTCGCTATACGAAACTGGCTCGCCCACAAATGGACGGCGCATAACAAACGTATTGAAGACAAAGTTGCTAATCAGCACACCAATCGAGAATACGAATATTGCCGAATAAGGGGTGAGCATACCCGCTGTGGGCTGCTCAAAGTTATCTAAATCCATAGCCGCAGCCACAAATCGGTAGAAGAACGACATAAGCACACCCGCAACAACCGAGAGTACCATACCCTTACGATTAGACTTGCTCTGCTCGCCACCCTTAGCCATACGGCCCGATGCGATGCCGTTGCAGACGATAGCCACAACTATCAGAGCCACACCCAAGAAGAGTAACATAGGATCACCCTTAGGTGCGCCTACATAATTGATTATAACGCCCAGCACCAAAGCCAAACCGACACCCAGCGGAAATGCCACCGACATACCAGCCAGCGAAACTGAAGCCGAGAGCAGAATGTTAGAGGCATTGAAAATAATGCCACCCACCAGCACACTCAAGATACCAGAGCCATTGGCCTGCATCAAATCCTCGATAAATGGTCGGCCCTGCGAGCCCATACTACCCATCGTAAGACCTATGAGCAGTGCGAAAAGCACCATACCGATAACATAGTCCCAATAGAAGAGCTCATAACGCCAAGTCTTGCCTGCCATCTTCTGGGTATTACCCCACGAACCCCAGCAAAGCATTGTGATAAAGCAGAATACAACTGCTAACAGATAACTGTGAACAATAAACATATTATAGAGGTTTTAGGTTTATCGCTATTTTTCAAGTAAGGGGCACAAGCCCTACCACTGCAAAAACTACTTTTTGCGCTTGAATTGCATAATCTCGTCGCGCGTAGGAGCAGCCGGCTGAGCACCCATACGGGTAACACTAATGGCAGCAGCCACATTTGCCTCGTGCACAGCATCTATCAGAGTGCGACCCTCGGCGATAACACTTGCAAGCACACCGTTATATGTATCGCCCGCAGCAGTGGTATCCACCGCCTCGACCTTCATAGCCTCAACACGCATAAACATAGCTCCATCGTAGACCAACGAACCATCGCTGCCGAGGGTAACGATTACATTCTTGGGGCCCATATCGTAGATAGCCTTTGCAGCAAGTTGTGCGCTCGCCATATCTTTGATAGTGATTCCCGATATACGCGATGCCTCGCTCTCGTTGGGCGTAATCAAGAAAAGATTCTTCAAAAGCTCCTCACTGAGTGGCTCGGCAGGAGCTGGGGCAGGATTCAAGATTACGGGCACACCTGCATCGGCAGCCATCTTGGCAGCATACTCCACAGTAGCGATAGGCGTCTCCAACTGCATAAGCACCACATTCGCACCGCGAATCTCATCGGCTGCAGCATCGATATCCGCCGGAATAAGATGTGCATTTGCGCCAGGAGCCACAACGATGCAGTTCTCGGCATCGCGATTTACCGTAATAAGTGCCACACCCGATGGATGCTCCTTATCGACAAAGACATAATCGGTGTTGATGTTATCTTGTTTCATAGCCTCACGCACCTGCGCACCAAACAAGTCGTCGCCCGTCTTAGCTACAAACACCACCCTATTGCCATAACGAGCCGCAGCAACGGCCTGATTAGCGCCCTTACCACCGGCATTCATAAAGAAATCGCCTCCAAGCACAGTCTCACCACCTGCTGGCAGATGAGAGGTCTTGACAACCATATCGGTATTACTGCTTCCAATGACTACAATATTTTTCATACTCACTCATTTTTACATATCTCTCTCAAAGATACAAATTTTCATAAGAAAAAGCAATATCGCAACACTATTTCACAAATTCAAACACTTCACTATCACCTAAATAGTAGATATATCACAAAAAAAGGCGAGCAATAATTATGCCCGCCAATTTCGAATAGCCATCTAACGACTATATAATATCGAAAGCTATCTCCATCATATTGGTAAAGCTGGTCTGTCGCTGCTCTGCCGAACATGCTGTACCGTGTACAAGCGAATCGGAGATGGTACAGATGCACAACGCCTCGTTACCACTGCGTGCAGCATTCATATAGAGTGCCGCAGCCTCCATCTCGACAGCCAACACGCCCATCTTCTGCCACTGATGCCACCTCTCGGCATCGTCACCATAGAAGACATCGCTCGAGAGAATGTTACCCACCTTGTAGTTGATGCCCATAGCCTCGGCCTTTGCCGCAGCTGCACTCAGCAGTCCGAAATCGGCAATAGGAGCATAGACACCAGGCAGGTTATATTGGTCGGCATAGTTGGAATCAGTACAAGCACCCATTCCAAGCACCACATCTCCCAATTGTAAATCGGGATGATAGGCACCAGCCGAGCCAGTACGGATTATGCGCTTCACACCATAGAAGTTAAACAACTCATAGGTGTAGATTCCAATCGATGGAATACCCATACCGTGACCCTGCACCGAGACACGCTTGCCCTTATACTCGCCTGTGTAGCCCAACATTCCGCGCACGGCATTATACTGGACAGGATTGGTAAGGAATGTCTCGGCCATAAACTTGGCACGCAATGGATCGCCTGCCATGATGACCTTCTCGGCTATCTCGCCCTCGCGCGCACCGATGTGGGGTGTGGGTATTATTGCCATAGCTTTCTATTGATTTTAAGTTAATTACAACAAGTTATCCTTCTCGATATCCTTGAAGTAGCGGTAAGTGTTAACCTTCAACTCACCTACTGCAGGCTCATCGCAAACCATGATACCCTTTGGATGCAACTGCAATGCAGTGATAGTCCAAGCGTGAGATACGCTACCCTCAACACACTGCTGAACGGCACGTGCCTTCTTGTGACCCAAAGCCAATACCAATACCTGCTTTGCAGAGCATACAGTACCAACACCAACTGTCAACGCCAACTTTGGCACCTTGTTTACGTCGTTATCGAAGAAACGAGAGTTTACGATAATTGTATCCTCAGTCAAAGTCTTGATACGAGTGCGTGAGTTGAGTGAAGAGAATGGCTCGTTGAATGCCAAGTGACCGTCCTCACCTACGCCACCGATGAACAAATCGATGCCACCAGCAGCCACGATACGCTGCTCGTAACCCTCACACTCAGCTGCCAAATCGGGAGCATTACCGTTAAGAATGTTTACATTCTCAGGCTTGATGTCGATGTGAGAGAAGAAGTTGTTCCACATGAATGAGTGGTAGCTCTCTGGATGCTCCTCTGGAAGACCTACATACTCGTCCATATTGAATGTAACAACATTAGCGAATGATACCTTACCAGCCTTATAGAGGTTGATAAGCTCTGCGTACATACCCAATGGAGTAGAACCAGTAGGCAAACCCAAAACAAATGGCTCGCTGCTAACGGCAGCCTTAGCATTAATCTGCTCTGCAACATAGTTTGCAGCCCAACGGCCAGCTGAGGCCGCACAATTTTCGATAATAAGTCTCATAATCTTTAATATAAATCAAGTTGTATTACAATTCCATTTTCACAAATACCTCAATAGCCTGATACTCAGCCATACCCAAGGCATCATATGTCTTGGCTGTATTCTGGGTACGCTCCTCAGCTCGCTGCCAGAACTCGCGGCTATCGTCACCAGGGAATGGCACGATATCCTTCTGCGAGAGGTGGCGATAGATGGCATGACGTTTCTTGATAAGCTCGTCGGGACTCAATGGTACTGCCATATCGACCATACCAATCTCCCACTCCATCCAAGCTCCACGGTAGAGCCATACTACGCACTCCTTGATCCACTCCTCACCGCTATCGCGCAGACGGAACAAAGACTCCAGCACAGCTTCAGTGCAGACTCTGTGAGTACCGTGAGGATCGGCCAAATCGCCAGCCAGATAGATCTGGTGAGGCTTAATCTCCTGCAAGAGGTTGGTGATAATCTCCAAATCCTTATCTGTACGCTCGCCTTTCTTGATACCTCCTGTTTCATAGAAAGGAAGATTGAGGAAGTGAGCATTAGTCTCATCGTTCAAGCCAAACGAACGCACCGCAGCCTTAGCCTCGGCACGACGGATAGCACCCTTCACATTGAGCAGAGCGCGTGGTTCTGGCTCACCCTTCTTCTTCGATGCGATAATCTCACGAATCTCGTTGACTCTATCGCCCAGGCCAAGCTCGCGGGCAGTATCGAGGTTCTGAATCACCACATCGTCGTGAACAGCCACATTACCCGAAGTCTGGTAGGCAACATGAACATCGTGGCCCTGCTCGGCAAGGCGGATAAACGTACCACCCATCGAGATAACATCATCGTCGGGGTGAGGCGAGAATATCACAACACGCTTAGGGAAAGGCATCGATGGCACAGGACGAGTAGAGTCGTCGGCATTAGGCTTGCCACCCGGCCAGCCTGTGATAGTGTGCTGCAAATCGTTGAATACCTTGATATTCACAGCATCGTAGCTCATCTCGACAGCATCCAAAAGCTCGCCCAGCGAGTTCTCTATATAATCTTTGTATGTAAGTTTCAGGATAGGTTTCTGCACCACCTCGCACAACCACACTACAGCACGGCGCACCAAACGTGGAGTCCACTCGCAAGGACCAACCAACCAAGGAGCCTTCTTCACGGTAAGGCCATCGGCAGCTGGGTCATCTACAACAGCCTCGATATTGGGGTGGTTCTGCAACAACGACGCAGGGATAAGACGAGTAGCCTCGCCCTCAACAACCTTAGCAACAACTCTGGCCTTATCCTCGCCCCACGCCATCAGAACGATGCGCTTAGAGCTCATAACGGTATTAAGACCCATTGTGATGGCCATCTTTGGGGTATTCTCCACACCGAAGAACATACCCGCCTGCATCTTGCGAGATTGGTAAGAGAGTTGCACCATACGGGTTACCGACTTAGCATAAGAGCCTGGCTCGTTGAAGCCAATCTGGCCCTGAGTACCCATACCGATAACCATAAGGTCGAGATTACGCGCCTTGGTATCGTACTCGGCACAATATGCAGAGAGCTCCGACAAAGGAACATTGCCATCGATAAGATGGATATTCTCTTTCTTGATATCTACCAAATTGAGGAACTCCTCGTGGATACGATAGTTGCGGCTCTGCTGCTCGCTCGACTTGATTGGATAGAACTCATCGAGCGAATAGACCTCGACATTAGCAAACGACACTGCGCCCTGCTCATATCGCTTCACAAGCTCACGATATATACCCAGCGGTGTGCGACCAGTCGTAAGGCCCAAAGTAAAGGGGCGTGTAGCTGCAAAATTGTGGGCATTTATCGCCTTGACGATAAGCTCAACCACATAACAGACAGCCTGAGACTCAACTTCAAAAACGGAGGTAGGAATCTTCTCATAGCGATGGATAATATCTCGAGGAGTGCCTTCTAATATCAAACCACCGTCTTGCGGCAATGAATATTTATTCTCCATAATCGTACACGGTTAAAAAAATCCAATCTCTTTTACATAGCGCCGCATAAGCGCTAATCAATGCAAATATAACAAATATATTTGAGAACAGAAATAGTATAAACTGAAAAAGAATCCAAATTGTAAAATTTGCTACAAATAAAACATTTTCCACCTCTAGAAATAGATTTTCAAAAGCCGATGAATTCAATATATTTTCGCTATATTTGCAATGAATATCTAAAGAACATCTATAAAAACCATATGAAGCAATTTTTAGTCAACATCCTGATTTTTACGGCAGCTTTTGTGGCTGCATCGTGCAGCAAGGGCCCTCAGGTTCCCACAGGAGCATACAAGGTGGGTGGCATCACCTCGACAGAGTGGGTACTCAACAATAAAATCGACCTCTACGCCACACAGCCCACATTCCATTTCGAAGAGGGTTACAAGCTCCACATCGAGTCGGACTTCCCATTCGATTTGTTCAAGGATTCGCTCTACGACTACCACATCGATGGAGAGTTTCTCAATCTGAAGGGCGCAACCGAGCAGAAACGCTACAAGATACAGGAGCGCGAGGCAGGACAATCATATAGCTTATTCCTCGGCGAGATGTACGTACAGGAGATTATCCTCCGCCGAAAGTAACATATCACGCAACAATAGTGCAACATCGGAAAAATATTATTATATTTGCTATCGTTTAGTAGTGGACGGCCCAGCAAACTCGGCCAACCCGCAACCGACACAAAGGAAAATTTAATTTAAACTAACGTAAATATGAAAAAACTTTTCACTTTGGCAGTGTGCCTCTTTACAGTATCGACACTCTGCGCTCAGACTCAGGTGATTGCCCACCGCGGTTTTCACGCAACAAAGAACTCTCGTAACAACACTATCTCTGCGTTGCAGCACGCTCAGGATTTGGGTGTATATGGTTCGGAGTGCGACATCAACGAGACTAAGGATGGCGAGCTTATTGTAATCCACGGCCCTAAGCATGGCCCATACAAGAATGTACAGGAGGAGAATTTTGCAGTTTTGCGTGCAACCAAGCTCGACAACGGCGAGCGCGTTCCTACATTCGACGAGTATTTGATTCAGGCTAAGAAGAACACAAAGACGAAGCTTATCATCGAGATCAAGAGCCACAACACTCCAGAGCGTGAGACTCGCGTGGTAGAGAAGGTTTTGGCTGGCGTTAAGAAGCATAAGCTCAAGAAGCACGTTGAGTACATCGCATTCAGCAAGCACGTGTGCGACGAGTTGGTACGTTTGGCTCCTAAGGGTGCAAAGATTGCTTACCTCAGCGGTAACATCGACCCTCAGAAGTGCAAGGAGTTGGGTTACACAGGTATCGACTACAACATCGGCGTTATGCAGAAGAACCCAGACTGGATTAAGCAGTGCCACGACCTCGGCTTGACAGTTAACATCTGGACTGTAAACGACACACAGCGCATCCAGTGGTGCATCGACAACAAGGCTGATTACATCACAACAGACAACCCAATCGAGGTAAATCGTTTGTTGGGCAAGTAGTCAATCGACACTAATACAGAAAAGAGTTTGCAAAATTTGCAGACTCTTTTTTTTGTGGCTACCAAGCAATATATTATCTTTGTCGATGTAAAATTTCGCCAAAGACACTATGGAACTGAAATATAATCTCAACGACCGCCCGGCAACGGGACAACTTATGCTATACAGCCTGCAATGGTTTGTACTTGCGGTAGCAGTGGTAATAACCTCGATGTTTATCGCAACAGGCACCCCAGCCGAGAAGATTTTATATACACAAAAGGCTTTTGCGCTTGTCGGAAGTGCCATTATAGTACAAGCTTTATGGGGACACCGCCTGCCAATCGTTGTTGGTCCTGCATCTGTTCTGCTCGTTGGTATCATCACCGCCCTCTCTTCGCAGGGCGCAGAGCCAAACACCAACAAGATTTACACCGCGGTAGCCATCGGCGGAGTGATAGTTACGCTGCTCTCTACGGGAAAGATCCTGCACAAAGTTCAGCGAATATTTACACCTCGTATAGTGGTGGTTATCTTGATGTTAATTGCATTTACGCTCTCTCCAACAATCAAGAATCTAATCTTCCCAGCAAGCGAGGTGGAGCGCCACTCCTTTGCTCTGTGGGCAACCATCATCGGCATACCTGCAATGGTGCTCGCCGCAAGTCGTTTGAAGGGTGTAGCTAAGTCGCTACTTATACCTATTTCACTGATTATCGGTTGCATAGTGTACTATGCATTTTTCGGCGGTTTCGGCGAGATTGTCGGCGCGCCAACCCACAGCGAAGGCGCTCTGCTGATACCAAAATTTGAGTTTGATGCGAGTATGATTTTAGCATTCCTATTTTGCTATATCGCACTATTAATCAACGATATAAGTTCGATACAATCACTCGGAACAATGCTCAACACCGAAGACACAGACAAGCGTTGCCGCAGAGGTGTTGGCGTGACAGGAATATTCAACATCATTGCAGGCTCGATCGGCATTATCGGCCCAGTAAACTACTCTATGTCACCAGGCGTGATTGCATCATCGTCGTGCGCATCGCGCTATGCCCTACTCCCTGCTGGCGCGGGACTTATCGTTTGCGCTATCTTCCCTAAGCTCATAGCAATACTTACAGCCATACCTAATACTATAATTGGTATCGTGCTTCTATACCTCATGGGAACACAGCTCGCGGCGGCACTCAATATGCTTACAGCTGAAAAATCGGCCAACACATTCAACAAGGCACTTATCGTCGGTCTGCCAATTATGGTAGCCCTACTATTCTGCATTGTGCCTATGGGCGCCATACCTCCTATCTTGAAGCCATTGATGGGTAATGGTTTTGTGATGGGTGTAATCACGGTAATCGTACTCGAGCACCTGATTTTCCGCGACGAGAAGTAGGCGATTAAAATCACCAACAAAAGATAGTAAATCCGTACATTTTGCTGTGCGGATTTATTTTTTTATTTATACCTATATATAATAGTATCCGAAAAGGGCCCAAAATGGCAAAAAATAATCGTAACAAATCGAAAGTTAAAAAGGGGCAAAAGGTAAATAAAAATAGTCTAAGTAGCTCAATTTTGTTTTGCGAGCAAACTAAATTTTATATCGCAAATTATAATTTGTAAGAAAAATTGGCCTAAAACAAATAATGCATAATAGCATAAATATCTATCTTGGTTCTATTTATTTAGTTGGTAGAAAATATCCTATTTCAATCAGTAACACATAACGCCATTATAGATTACATACTATAAGATATTTAACATTAAATTAACATATTGTGTTAGATTGTGAAAATATTTATTAAATAATTTTGAAAATTAATGAATAAATCCGTAACTTTGCAGATGTATCATTTGGAAAATTAGGTACATTAGTAACACAAACGTACAAAAAATTAATGCTTATGGTTAGGAAAATTGTACTTTCTATCGTTGCTATTCTGTCGCTGAGCTTCGTAGCTATGGCACAGAACAAGCAGGTGACAGGTACGGTAAAGGACACAGGTGGTAACCCTATCGCCGGTGCGTTGATTTTGGTTGACGGAACAACCAATCTCGGTACTGTATCTGAGGCTACCGGTGAGTTTAAGCTGATGGCTCCATCAAACGGCGTTTTGAACGTATCGTTTATGGGTTTCAAGTCTATGCAGGTTGCTATTGCCGGTAAGACAAAGCTCGACATCGTAATGGAGGTTGACTCTAAGTCGATGGACGAGGTGGTGGTAACGGCGTTCGGTCAGACAACAAAAGAGGCCTTTACAGGTTCTGCTGCTGTCATCAAGTCTGACGACATCGCCAAGATTCAGTCATCAAACGTAGCTCAGTCGCTCGTAGGTCGCGTGGCCGGTGTGCAGACTTCAAGCTCATCTGGTGATTTGACTGGTAAGCCATCAATCCGTATTCGTGGTTTCTCTTCAATCAACGCGAGCCAGAGTCCGTTGTGGGTTGTTGATGGTGTTCCTTACGAGGGCGACCTTAACAACATCAACCCATCGGATATCGAGTCGATGACTGTATTGAAGGATGCTGCTTCTAACGCACTTTACGGTGCACGTGGTGCCAATGGTGTGATTATGGTAACTACAAAGAAGGCTAAGCGTGGTGAGGCTAAGGTTACATTCGACGCTAAGTGGGGTGTTAACTCAAAGGCTCTTCGTGAGTATGAGGTGATTAAGTCGCCTGAGCTCTACTACGAGACACACTACAAGTCTCTTTACAACTACCACGCTGCTAATGGTGCCGCTAACGCTTATGAGTTGGCTGCAGGTAGCTTGACAGGCAATGCAACTGGTGGTCTTGGTTACAACGTATACTCAGTACCTGAGGGCCAGTACCTTATCGGTCGTAATGGTAAGTTGAACCCTAGCGCTACACTTGGTAACGTAATTAACTACAAGGGTGAGGACTACTTGCTTATGCCAGATGACTGGATGGATGAGGCTTACGACAACGCATTCCGTCAGGAGTACAACGTTAACATCGCTGGTGCTAACGAGCGTTCAAACTTCTATGCTTCACTCGGTTACTTGGATAACACAGGTATCATTAAGAGCTCTGAGATGCAGCGTTATACAGCTCGTTTGAAGGCTGATTACCAGGCTAAGAAGTGGTTGAAGGTAGGTGGTAACATGTCTTACGCACACTTCCAGTCAAGCAACGGTAACTCTAACGAGGGTTCTTCAGGTTCAACTGGTAACATCTTCGCATTTGCATCACAGATCGCGCCTATCTATCCTTTGTATATGCGTAACGTAGATGGTTCAAAGAAGATTGACCAGTACGGAATGGAGATGTATGACTACGGTAACAAGGGTAACGCAGGTTTGGTTCGTCCTATCTTGGCTGATGCTAACGCTATGCAGGTTAGCTGGTTGGATAAGGAGATCGCTGAGGGTAACGCATTCTCTGCTAACGGTTTCGCTGATTTCGACATCATCGATGGTTTGAAGCTTACTATCAACGGTTCTACAACTATCGACGAGACTCGTTTCCTCTCAATGGCTAACCCATACTATGGTCAGTTCGTTGAGCAGGGTGGTTCACTCTACCGCTACCACACTCGCACATGGGTTTACAACTTCCAGCAGTTGCTCTCTTACAACAAGACATTTGCTGACAAGCACAATATGGACCTTATGCTCGGTCACGAGTACTACCGCACTCAGTACTACTACCTCCAGGCAGGTAAGTCTATGCTCTACTCTTACGATTCTGAGGAGTTGGCAGGTGCAGTAGTTGACTCTTCAGCAGCTCACTCTTATACTACAGACTACAACAACGAGGGTTACTTCTTCCGTGGTCAGTACAACTATGACGAGCGTTTCTTCTTCTCTGGTTCATACCGTCGTGACGCTTCTTCTAAGTTCCACCCAGACAACCGTTGGGGTAACTTCTGGTCAGTTGGTGGTTCTTGGATTATCGACAAGGAGAACTGGTTCAACGCTGATTGGGTTAACCTCTTGAAGGTTAAGGCATCGTTCGGTTCACAGGGTAACGATGGTATCAGCAACAACCTCTACACTGATACATACACAGTAGAGAACAACAACGGTCAGGTAGCTGTCCTCTTCAACTCTAAGGGTAACAAGGACATCACTTGGGAGACTAACACTAACCTCAACATCGGTGCTGAGTTCGGTTTCTGGGACAACCGTTTGGCTGGTAGCGTTGAGTTCTTCAACCGTAACACTTCTGACATGTTGTTCTACTTTACAGTTCCTGCATCACTCGGTTACAACGGTTACTACGCTAACGTAGGTGATATGTTCAACCGTGGTGTTGAGTTGGAGTTGAACGGTGATATCATCCGCACTAAGAACGTTGTTTGGAGTGCAAACATCAACATGACACACGTTGCTAACAAGGTAACTAGCTTGGCAGACCAGTACAAGAACCAGACAATCGAGGGTTACCACGGTTATATCGACGGTAGCTACTACGTTGCTGAGGGTCTTCCACTCTACTCATTCTACATGCGCGAGTACGCTGGTGTAAACGAGAATGGTGAGTCAACATGGTGGAAGGATACCGTAGACGAGAAGGGTAACGTAACAGGTCGTGAGGCTACTGCTACATACACTGACGCTACACGTTACATCCAGAAGTCTGCTTTGCCTAAGGTATATGGAGGTTTCTCTACAAGCGTTTCTGCTTACGGCTTCGACGCTTCTATCGCCTTCACATACCAGTTGGGTGGTTTGGTATATGACTCAGGTTATGCTAACTTCATGTCATCACCTTACGGCTCTAACGTTGGTCAGAACTACCACAAGGATATTTTGAACGCTTGGTCTGCAGACAACACAGAGTCTATCATTCCACGTTTGCAGTATGGTGATGAGTACACAACAGGTACCAGCGATCGTTTCTTGACAAGCGCTTCATACCTCAACATTCAGAACATCAACGTTGGCTACACATTGCCATCTGAGATTACTAAGAAGTTTGGTGTATCTGCATTGCGTGTATACTTGGCTTGCGACAACGTAGTTTACTGGTCTAAGCGTCAGGGTCTTGATCCACGTTATTCATTCTCAGGTTCTACTAACTACGCTAACTACTCTCCTATCCGTACTATTTCGGGAGGTTTGAATATCGTATTCTAATACACTATAAAGACTTAGATTATGAACAAGATATTGAAAATTTCGACTTTGGCCCTCGCTGCCTCAGTGGCATTGACAGGCTGTATAAAGGAGACCGAGCCTAATAGTGTAGTTACTGCTGAGTCTGTTGCTCAGTCAGCTACAGCAGTTGAGGCGATGGTTAATGCTATTCCTGTTGCGGAGGCACTTCCTTATTCTGTATTCGGTTCAGGCAACAACCAGGGTTTTGACTTCGGTCTCCCAGGTATCATGTGTGCAACTGACTCTGCTACCGGTGATGTAGTTGGTACAACCGGTGATGCAAACTCTGGATACAACTGGTTCTGGTTCTGGGATGTTGGTACATCATTGAACTCTAACCAGTCACGTTCTCAGTTTACTTGGTACTGCTACTGGAACTTTGTTAAGTCTTGCAACGATATCATCGGTATCATCGGCGAGGAGCCTGCAACTGACGAGATGAAGGCTTACTTGGCTTACGCTAAGGCTAACCGTGCAGCTTTGTACCTCGATATGGCTCGTTCTTTCGATCCATTGGAGAACAAATATACTGACGTTTCTAAGGTTAAGGGCTTGACAGTTCCTAAGATCACTGAGGCTACTACAGAGGATATGGCTCGTAACAACCCACGTTTGACTCGTGACGAGATGTTTGAGTTTATCTTCGCTGATTTGGATTCTGCAGAGACATTGCTCAAGGATAACTCACACCGTGGTGGTAAGGACGTTCCTTCTTTGGCTGTTGTTTACGGTTTGAAGGCTCGTGCATACCTCTGGTTGGGTGGCTTCGACAAGTCTAAGTATGCTCAGGCTGCTACATATGCTCGCAAGGCTATCGACGAGTCTGGTGCAACTGTTTTGACAGAGGCTCAGTGGTTGGATCCTAAGACTGGTTTCAACACTCCTAACAACGCTTGGTTGTGGTACTTGCCACAGTCAGCTGAGGGTGTAACAAACTTGGTTAACTTCGTAGCATGGCGTGGTGCTGAGGCTACTTGGGGTTATGCTTCACTCGTACAGCAGGGTGTTCACGTAAACTTCTACAACCGTATCTCTGACTCTGACTGGCGTAAGCGCGCTTTCACTGGTCCAGATCCATACGCATGGTGGCAGGCTAATAAGGACATTTGTAACATCAACCTCGACGACGAGGATTTCGAGGAGTACTTTGCTCCTTATGCAAGCGTTAAGTTCCGCCCTGCAGGTGGTGAGATTTTGAACTACAAGGCTGGTAACCCTACAAGCGTATGTATGATGCGTGTTGAGGAGATGTTGCTTATCGAGGCTGAGGCTACTGCATACTCAGATCCTGCTAAGGCTGCTGATATGCTTGCTGCATTCGCTGTAACACGTGACCCTAATTACACTAAGCCAGCTGTTGTTACTACAGAGTCAATCGTTAACGCAGTTATGTGGCAGAAGCGTGTTGAGTTGTGGGGTGAGGGCGTAGTATTCTACGATTTCAAGCGTCTCAACTACAGCATCGAGACAGGTTATGTTGGTACAAACGTAGCTACTGATAGCCGCGTTAAGACTGAGGGTCGTGCTCCTTGGTGGAACTTCGTAATTCCTGAGAAGGAGGTTACTCAGAATACAGCGTTGAAGGACTTGAACAACCCAGAGCCTTGCGACATTGTTAAGCGTTGGGTTCCAGAGGAGTAATCGTTTAACGAACTAAAACAAAGAAAAGATTATGAAAAGATTTTTTAGAATATTTTCAGTAGTGGCTTTGGCGTGCGCTACATTCGTAGCTTGCGACAATAAGTTCGACGATTACGAGCCCGCTACAGTGGAGACAGGCGCTCAGGTGTATTTCTCATCTGAGTCTGCTACAAGTCTTTCTATTCTCGGCAAGACTTCTGCATCAGTTGAGATTATGCGTGTAGAAGCATCAAGCGACATTAAGGTTCCTATCGCTGCTGTAATCAGCGAGGAGTATGCTGAGGCATTTACTGTTCCTGCAACTGCAGATTTCAAGGCTGGTTCAAAGAAGACAACTTTTACTATCACTTTCGATACTGAGAAGTTGACTTATGGTGAGACTTACAAGGTTGAGCTTACTATCAACGACCAGGCTAACACAACTGCTTATGGTAGCAACTCTCTTATCTTGAACTTGAGCTACCCAGAGCCATATACATCAATTGGTGAGGGTACATTCCACGATACTTGGATGTTCGAGAACGCTTACTCAGTTGAGATTTGCCAGAATGACCTCGATCCAAACGCCTTCCGTATGATTGATCCATATTCTGAGGGCTTGGAGAAAGAGGGTTATGCTCCTGACTACGTAAACGAGGGTCCAGCAGAGTACGTTGACTTCCGCATCTTGAAGAAGGGTGATGTATTCAAGGGCGTAACAATCACTCAGGATGACTTAGTTGTGTGGAATATGTTTAGAACAGGATACTTCAATACAAATTACAATGATGAGGTTTACGTAATCCACCCAAGTTCATTTACAAGTATGGCAACTGAGGACAAATGGTTGCTCAGCAAGGTCCTTTCATATCAGGAGAATGGTCTTCCAGCTGTTGTGCAGTTTGCTCCAATGTATTATATGCTTAATAATGGTGGTTGGAACTACACAACTCAGGAAGGTGCTTACACAATCGTATTCCCTGGTGTAGTATTGAAGGACTACTCATTGGAGTTGGCTTACGGCGGTTTCGTTGTAGCAGCTGACGATGAGACTACATACCCAGTTGCTCGCGTAGCATTCGGTGAGGACGTTGCTCAGATTCAGTATGTATTCGTTGAGGGCGACATCACTAAGGACGCTGCTGCAATCAACGCAACACTCGCAGGTATGGCAGACGGTTCAATCGAGTCATCTATCGTTGATGCAATCGACGATACTGGCAAGGAGGAGGACGAGCAGGTATATGCTATGGATCTTCACTCTCCAGCAGCTCTTGGCTCAGGTATCTACACTGTAATCGCTCTTCCTATCAGCGCTGAGGGTGAGGTTATCACAAACGATGGTGATATGATTTCATTCTTCAACCCAGGTGTTGGTGAGGCTACTGTTGCTGACGTTGACTTGACAGTTTACGCAGTTTCATTGGAGGAGTTGGAGGCTTACGATGAGTCTTTGGAGGGCTTGGCTGCTGCTTTCAACAAGGCATACGGTTTGGATGCGACAAATAGTGTAGCTCTTCTTGCTGAGGGTTCAGAGATCGCAGAGTGGAAGGCTCTCCCAGTAGAGACTGCAGAGATCGGTGAGATTATTGCAGGTGGCTACACTCTCGACGAGTATCTCCACGCATACGATGCATTCTATGAGGCTAATGGTAGCGACTTGAACTTGGATCCTAGCTATATCAATGCACTGGGTTGGGATTATGCAGTATTTGGTGCTGATCCTGGTACAGGCTACACATTCTTGGTATATGCTAAGAACGTATACGGTAAGGAGGCTATGTACTATGCTTCTATGACAACTGAGAAGGTTGATGCAACAGCTAAGCGTAAGTTGATTCTTCGCGAGGTTGATGATAAAACATTGAACAGATACAACCGTAACATGGAGATTCGCTAATCTCAAATAAAGTAAACTATGAAGGTTAGAAACACATAAACTACCAACCATAAGTTTATAGCGAGAACCCCTCGTCCATTCAGTTGGGCGGGGGTTCTCAATTTTTATATGGGTAGGTAATTATATCGCCGAAACCACGAGAGAAGGCTATAGGAAAAAGATATATAGAAACCCCATAGAGAATAATCCACTAAAGAATAAGGCCACCACTACCCTATTTTTATCCGCGCCCAAATAAGAGCCACAAATCGGCCCATTTAACGCCGATAAATATTCCAGTGAAAAGATTATCGCACAACAATCTCAAAGCGGCAGAATAGCCCCAAAATAGAATAACAGCGAGGCCATAAAAGAGCACTCTGCACAGCCTTGTGCAAATACTTAC
>JAZQYM010000055.1:0-5215 GCA_045633525.1 Alistipes sp.
TAGGAGCCATACCAGCACCACCACCGATAAATACCAACTCCTGAGTATCTGGCAAGTTATCTGGCAAGAAGAACTCTCCGTAAGGACCAGAGATAGTAATCTTATCACCTGGCTTCAAAGAGTAGATGTAAGATGAACATACACCTGGGTTAACATTCATAAAGCCGCCTGTTGCACGGTCAAATGGAGGTGTAGCGATACGTACGTTCAACTTGATTACGTTACCCTCAGCAGGATATGTTGCGCAAGAGTATGCACGTACCTGTGGCTCTGGGTTAACCATCTTCAAGTCGAAGACCTTCATCTTCTCCCAATCCTCGCGGTACTCTGGATCAACGTCGATATCCTTGTAATCAACAGTGATTGCAGGAACGTCGATCTGGATGTAACCACCACTGCGGAAGTTCAAATCCTCGCCCTCTGGCAACTTAACCACAAACTCCTTAATGAAGGTAGCCACGTTGTTGTTAGAAACAACCTCGCACTCCCACTTCTTGATAGAGAGAACTGAAGCCGGAACGCCAATCTTCATATTCTCCTTAACCTTAACCTGGCAACCCAAGCGCCACTTCTCCTGAATCTGCTTACGATTGAAGAAGCCAGTCTCGGTAGGCAGAATCTCGCCGCCACCCTCAAATACCTGGCACTTGCACTGACCGCAAGCACCCTTACCACCACAAGCTGATGGGAGGAAGATACCCTGTGCAGTCAATGTGTTCAACAATGTTGAGCCAGCCTCCACGGTCAACACCTTGTTGCCATCGTTAATATCGATAGTAACATCACCTGATGATGTCAATTTAGCCTTTGCAAAGAGAAGCAACGCCACCAAAAGCAGTGTTACCACAAGAAAGGCAACTATCGCAACTACAATTGTTAAAATATCCATTTCTTATCTCTTATTAAAGGTTACAACTTAATACCAGAGAAGATCATAAACGCAATACCCATCAAACCAGTGATGATAAATGCGATACCTGGACCCTTCAATGCTGCAGGGATGTGACAGTACTGCAAACGCTCACGGATAGCAGCCATCATAACGATAGCCAACCACCAGCCCAAACCTGAACCTACACCGTAAACGATGCTCTGCCACAAACCATCAATCTCGCCAGATACAACCTTCTGCTGCATAAAGAGTGAGCCACCCATGATAGCACAGTTCACAGCAATCAAAGGAAGGAAGATACCAAGCTGGTTGTAGAGTGAAGGAGAGAACTTCTCAACAATCATCTCAACCAACTGCACGAATGATGCAATAACGGCGATGAAGACGATAAATGTAAGGAAGCTCAAGTCAACACCCTCTACCAAAGCATTAGGAGCCAACACATACTCGTTCAAAAGGTAGTTCAAAGGCACTGTCATAGCCATCACGAATGTAACGGCAGCACCCAAACCCAAAGCAGTCTTTACGCTCTTCGACACGGCGATGTAAGAACACATACCGAAGAAGAAGGCGAATACCATGTTGTCGATAAAAATCGAACGTATAAAAAGATTCAATGTTTCCATATTCTACCTCCTATTTTTCCTGCAAATCCTTGTTAAACGAACGGTGAACCCAGATAATAACACCTACTATAATAAGGGCCATAGGTGGGAAGAGCATGATACCTACGTTAGAGTAGAAACCGCCGTTAGCGATATACCAGCTCTCAGGAATGATGCGGATATCGAACAATGTACCCGAACCAAACAACTCACGGAAGAAAGCTACGATAAGCAAAATAGCTGCGTAACCCAAACCGTTACCGATACCGTCGAGGAATGAATCCCAAGGCTTGTTACCCAAAGCATAAGCCTCGACACGACCCATGATAATACAGTTAGTGATAATCAGACCTACATACACAGACAACTGCTTCGACACGTCGTAAACAAATGCCTTAAGAACCTGGTCCACGATAATTACCAAAGCAGCGATAACAACCAACTGCACGATGATACGAATACGTGATGGAATACCATTACGCAAAAGCGACATCACCAAGTTAGAGAACGCTGTAACGACCATAACAGACAAGCCCATAACGAACGCAGGCTCCATCTTTACGGTTACCGCCAAAGCCGAACAAATACCCAAAATCTGAACGATTACAGGGTTGTTTGAACTCAGCGGTCCAGTTAAATTCTTCAAATTACTCATAGTTCCGCTTGATTTTATTTGTTAGACTTATTAGCGTTGATATAAGGGAGGTAACCCTCAATACCTGTCTTCAACATAGCGTTTACACCATCGCAAGTCTTAGTACCTCCAGAGATAGCATCTACCTCGTGGTTGTTTGTAGCACCACCCTTGCGCATTGATACTGATACGAAATCATTACCCTCGAAGATAGTCTTGCCAACGAAAGCAGACTGAACCTTTGCAGTAGTGATCTCAGCACCCAAACCAGGAGTCTCGCCTGAGTGGTCCATTACGATACCCTTAACAGTATTCATATCTGGCTCCAAAGCGATGTAACCCCAAATTGGGCCCCACAAACCAGCACCATATACAGGGATAACTGTGCAACCGCTTGCTGCCTTGAAGATAGGGAACTCACCTGCCTCGAAAGATGCAGTCAAATCACCCAAAGCATTGAAGATGTCAGCATCGCTCTTACCCTCAATCTTATTACCGTTCTTATCGAGCATAACTGCCTCAGCGACAACATCAGCGTAGTTTGCAACTGCAGGATCCTCACCCAAAGCCTTTACAATCTGCTGCTTCTTCTCGTTGAGAATATTCTCAGCCTGACGCTCCTGCAACGAGAGCGATGTTACAGCCAAAAGAACAGCCACTACTACCACCATCACTACTGAGTAGATGATGATATATGCATTGCTATTTACATTAAATTTTGCCATACTCTCTCGTTATTTTACAGTTTTAACACGATTCTTACGACGGTTTACGTTAGCCTCCACAACGAAGTAATCTACCGTAGGAGCAAGTGCGTTCATGAAGAGGATAGCCAACATCATACCCTCTGGATATGCTGGGTTCACAACGCGAACCAACACTGCCAAAGCACCTGTCATAAAACCAACGATATACTTACCTGTGTTTGTCTGAGCCGATGTAACAGGGTCAGTAGCCATAAACACAGCACCGAAAGCGAAACCACCAACCAAAAGGTGATAGTATGCTGGGAACTCTGTAAGACCAACAGCCTGGAACAAGCAACCCATCAACAAACCTCCAGCAAATACGCTGATCATTGTACGCCATGAAGCGATACCTGTGAAGAGCAAGATAGCTGCACCAATCAAGATGCAGAGTGTAGAAGTCTCACCGAATGAACCTGGGATAAAGCCGAGGAATGCATCCATAGCGCTCCACTGCATCTGGCCAGTTGTTGCCAACTGCTCCAAAGCTGTAGCACCAGTAGTTGCATCAGCTGCACCCATCATCTTCCAGTCTGAGAACCAAACCTTCTCACCTGACATCTGTGGAGTAAATGCAAAGAATACAAATGCACGAGCCACGAGTGCAGGGTTGAAGATATTCATACCTGTACCACCGAATACCTCCTTACCGAAGATAACCGAGAAGGCTACACCCAAAGCTACCATCCAAAGTGGAGTGCTAACAGGCATAATCATAGGAATCAAAAGACCTGTTACGAAGTAACCCTCAGCTACCTCCTCCTTGCGGATCTGTGCATATACAACCTCGATACCCAAACCTACAACGTATGATACAGCAACCATAGGAAGCACGCGTACCAAACCGTAAAGGAATGCCTGGGCACCCTCCAAACCAACCTGCAAACCTGTGTTCAAACAGCCAAACAAGAAAGCTGGAATCAAAGCCAACACAACGAAGAACATTGTACGCTTCATGTCAATACAGTCACGAACGTGAACACCGCTCTTTGTAGTTGTGTTAGGAACAAAAAGGAATGTCTCGAATGCATCGAAGAATGATGCAAGGAAACTCAACTTGCCTCCCTCTACGAAGGTAGGCTTAACATTATCAACTAATTTTCTAAGTCCCTTCATAGCTTAACACTCCTTAATCATTAAGTTAATACCATCACGAACCAACTTCTGTATCTCAGTCTTCGAAGGATCAACGAACTCGCAGAGAGCCACATCCTCCTCCAAAATCTCGTAGATACCCAAGTTCTCCATCTTGTCAATATCGTTGGCCATGATAGCCTTGAACAAGTACATTGGATAGATATCCATTGGGAGATACTCCTCGAAAAGACCTGTTACAACGAAAGCACGTGGGCCACCGTTTACATTTGTATCGAGCTTGTACTCCTTCTTTGGGCTGAGCCAAGAGAAATATGAGCGTGATACAGAGAACTTATTGAAGCGAGGAGCAATCCAGCCCAACATCTCATACTTATCACCCTCAGGGATCACTGTAATCTGAGTTGCTGAAGCAGTGATGAAGCCATCAGCAGCAACCTTCTTACCTGTGAGTACGTTACCAGAAATGATACGTACTGAATCACCCTCAGCCTGCTTCTTGATGTTGCCATCGATAATTGAAGCAACAGGAGCACCACTGATTACGCGGTAATACTTAGGCTCCTCTACCTCGCTACCTGTAAGGGCAACAACCTTGTGCAAATCAACCTTACCAGTGAGGAACAAACGGCCGATAGCTGCTACGTCCTGAATTGCTACAGTCCATGCAATATCGCCCTTTGCCATTGGGTCGATGTGGTGAATCTGAACACCTACACAACCAACAGGGTGCTTACCCTCAAACTTGTGGATTTCCACGCCGTTAAGCGAAGTCATCTCACCCTCTGCTTTAGCACGAACTGAGAGGTGAACCTTGCCGTTTGTAAGCTTGCTCAACACCTCCAAACCCTTCTGCAAATTCTCCTTCTCGCCCTTCAATGCAAAGTTTGCATTGCCAGCCAAAGGTGCAGAATCGAATGCTGAAACAAACACAGCCTTGGGCATATCACTTGGATTAGCCACAATACCATAAGGGCGCTGCAGAATCATAGTCCACAAACCCGATTTGAGCAAAGTCTCAATCACATCCTCGCGGCTCGCATTCTGCAAATCGAGAATTGCGAACTCCTCTGACTCTTGCTTTGCATCGGCAGCAATCGTAATGTTAAGCATCTTACGCTTCTCACCACGATTCACAGCCGAAACAGTACCGCTGACAGGTGATGTGTACAATACGCGAGTATTGTTCTTATCGAAGAACAATGGCGTACCAGCCTTCACCTTGTCGCCTACCTTCACCAAC
>JAZQYM010000056.1:0-11559 GCA_045633525.1 Alistipes sp.
GTTACATACGCGTTACGCACCCGTGCGCCGGTCGCCGTCAAATCCGTATTGCTACTTCATCACGCTGCCCCTCGACTTGCATGTGTTAAGCCTGCCGCTAGCGTTCATCCTGAGCCAGGATCAAACTCTCCATTGTAAAAAATGTTAAATTGTATCGTTAGCTCAAATCTCAAAGGTATTGTTTGAAATTATCTCATAGGAGATAGATAAAACTTTAGCTGCTCAATATCTTCAAAGAACTATATTCTAATTTTCTTAGAACTTCCACTTCCGAACCACTCAGCATTTAGAGTGGAAATCGGCTGCAAAGGTAATTCATATTTTTGAAACCACCAAATTTTTAGCGAACTTTTTTTCAAAAATATTTTTCGAAGAACCTTTTACATCTTCACTCAAACTTAGTGAGCGAATTGCGATGCAAAGGTAATTCATATTTTTGAAACCACCAAATATTTTTGGATTTATTTTTCAAAAATTATCAAAAGAACCTTTATTGTGCCTCGCCATTTTTTGAGGCGAAAGCGGGTGCAAAGATAAAACACTTTTTTGAAACCACCAAATATTTTGGCAACTATTTTCAAAAAACTTTTCCAAGAACCCTTTTACTACTTTCAGATCGGTTTTTCCTATCTGATTGCGGGTGCAAAGGTAACTATAAAATCTGAATTTGCAAGGCTTTATTAAATATTTTTCAAAATTATTATGATTTTTTAATAATGTGTGATTATACCTATATTTATATATATAAGGGAACTGACAAATAGAGGGGGATTTCAGGGTAAAATAGATATATTTCACGCAGCTTACCCTACAAAGGCAACACAAAAACGATGCCCTACCAATGATAGCAGTGCTTCATAAACCATATATAGTGGGATTAAAACTCAGCAGGGCACTCAACAACAAACTCCTCGCCAGTATGAGGGTGGATAAAGGCAAGATATGAGGCGTGCAGACATAGGCGCTGCCCCTCGTTTATACCATTTGCCCCGACAACACCATAAATCTCATCTCCTACGATGGGAGCGCCAAGGCCATCGGCATGGGCAGAGTGAAGGCGCAACTGGTGTGTGCGACCTGTAATTGGATAGAACTCTAAACGAGTGCGAGATCCCTCACGCGACAAAACACGATACTCGGTAATTGCTCGCTTGCCGTCTGAAGCAACCATTTGGCGCGGACGATTATCATAGTCAAGCTTAATAGGGAGATCAATAGTACCAGCATCCTGGCAAACCTCCCCCTCCAATATCGCAGTATAGCGTTTTTTCACTGTGCGCTTAATAAACTGCTCCTGCATCGCCTTATGCGTCTCCTTATCCTTAGCAAGGATAAGTATTCCAGAGGTGGACTGATCGAGACGATGGATAATCATCAAAGATGAGAGATCTGGATAGTGCTCCTTTGCCCAATCCTGCACGCTGCGTACACCCGACTTTCCATCAACCGAGAGCATACCGCAAGGCTTATCAATAGCAACCAGCCACTTATCCTCCCAAAGTATGCGAGGCTCAGGTGGCGCAATATTGCAAAGCGGATTATCCTCAACATTGAGTCCCTCAAGCATAAAGAGGAGTATCGGCTTACACTTACCATTGCACGCAGGATAGAAGGCATCGTGATGGCGCACTTCACCGCGAGGCGACACACCCTGCCAAAACTCCGCCATAGCAATTGGTGTGTAGCCATTGAGATAGGCATATTGCAAAAGCTTAGGTGCGGCACACTCACCCGCACCTGCTGGGGGAATAATTTGTGGCGTTGGAGCAAACAACTCCACTAAAGTCTTAACCTCACCACGGCTGTTCAAGATGCGAAACTGCTCAAAGAGTTGCAATTGCAATGCTGAGGAACGACGCTGACGTTCGCTCTTAAGCTCAGCGATTTTGGTTATATGGAGATTAAACCTCTGTGTTGCCTTAGCTACACTCTCCCTCTGTTCGCGCTTCGTGCGTTGCAGATCGGCATTATCTCGCTGACTCTCAAGAATTAGCTGCGCAGAATCCTCTCCATTACTACGACGCAAATCTCTTAATCGTTTGCGCTCGGCAAGAGTTGCTTTCAGCGCTGAGAGCGCGAGCTGCGAATCGGTAGTTACCCTATCCAAATTATGCTTTGCAGCAATATACTCCGCACTCTGTTCTATAGATGCAATCTCGGCATTTATAGCGGAAATCTCAGCCTCACCACGACGGAAGAAGTCACCAGGTCGGAGCATATCATAAATTGGCGGCACAAAATAGTCGTGAGAGTTGCTACTCGCCAAGTTTCCAGAGAAGGCAGCAATAAAGCCAAGTTCGCCACAGCTATCCCTAACCACAAGGACTCCGAACATCTTGCCACGCGATATCTCCGCACTCCAATCAGGGCGCGTTGCGAGGTACTCTTTGACCTCCTCAGCTGCAATCACCGAGAGCTCGTGAGGCACATAATGGAATGGCCAAGTGAACGCCTCAGGAAGGGCTACATTGGAAATATCTCGACTAAAACGGTGCAACATATCTAAAATTTTGAGCACCACAAATATAGCAAATAAGAGATTTTTAGGCAAATAATTTTGTTGTTCAGATATAATTTCATAACTTTGTATGGGGTAATACCCTATGCAAACAGATAATATGTCGAAAATATGAAGAGATTACTACATATTTTACTGTCAGCGCTTAGCTTTAGTGGTATGAGCTGCGTTCCCCTTGTCGAGGAAGAGGTAGAGATGTATGCGGCTCCCTATACAGAATTTCGCCACTCAACAAGAGTGGATGCTCCAGCAGAGGCTGAGGCCGACAAGAGCACAAATACCGAGGAGCTGGATGCATCAAATAATTAATTAGAGTAATAATAGAAGGCACGCCCTTCACAACACGAATAGGATATGAAGAGATTTCTTAGCGCACTTATTTTGCTTAGCGCTATGTTTGTAGCACAAAGCTCATCTGCACAGCTTAAAACCTCATACTTTATGGAGGGCTCGTACTTCCGTACCGATATGAACCCTGCGTTGACACCAACACGAGGATACATTGCCTTGCCAGCTCTTTCGGGCTTCGCGGCAGGTCAATACAGTAACTACAACTCATACGAGAATATGTATTACTTGGGAGAGAACGGCTATATCAATGCCCTCGACTCGTCTGTACCTGCAAATGAGTTCCTCGGCAAGCTACCAAACAAATGCGTGCAGAGCTTAAGAGGAGACCTTGGTCTCTTTAAGTTGGGTTTCTACACTCTGAATAATACATTCTTCAACTTCGGTGCAAATATACGAATGGAGTATAACTCGGTGATACCAAAGGAGTACTACAAGATGATGAAGGGCGCATACGAGAATAGCATCTCGGTTGATGATATGTGCGTGGATCTCACTGGCTACATCGAGACCTACGCTGGTGCAGCCTTCCGCATTGGCGAGAATCTCACCATTGGTGCACGACTTAAGTTCCTTGTCGGCTTAGTAAATGGCTCGTACGATGTTAACAAGATGAACGCTGAGAATGGCAAATACACTATTTCTGGCAACATAAAAGTCAACAGTGTAGAGTATGATAGCTCAAAATATAATAGCACAGCAAACCCTGATAATATCATCATGAATGATACACAGGACTTCGTGTGGAATAATCTCCACAGCTTTGGTGGTGCTATCGACCTTGGTGCAGAGATGCGCTTCTTTGAAAATAAGATAAGGCTATCGGCCGCGGTTACAGACTTGGGCTTTATTAAGTGGTCTGCAGATACACAGATGGCAGGCGAGCTTCATCTTGAGGCTAACGAAAAAGTTGACTTTTTCCAAATCCTAAGCGACAGCTCGTTTGATATGCCAGAGAAGTTCTATGACTACACAACTCGCCTTACAGCGAATCTAAATATCGGTGCTGAGTACAACTTCTTGGGCAACCACTTCGCTGTAGGTGTACTATCACACACACGCTTCTATCGCAATGCTGTGGCAACAGAGTTTACCACATCATTCAACGTGCGCCCAACAAACTGGATTACACTCACTGCAAGCCATACATACCTCAATGGTAATACCCCAGGCATCTATGGTGCAGCGGTGAATATCCACCCACGAGCAATAAACATCTTCTTCGGTATGGACTACATCGGAAGCAAGAAAAACTATGTCGATGAGTTTACCCCAACGACAATGTCGGAGCTCGATCAGTTTATGTCGCCAAAGGCAACATCATACAACTTCTTTGTTGGTATCGGCTTTAACTTTGGTCGCCCAGACTTCTTGGTTGACCAGCACTAAAACTTGTTACTATGTTCGGTAAAATATTAACCCGTCTGTTCGCGCTGTTTGGCATGTCGCTAACCTGCGTGGCGTGTTATGCTTGCCCCGACACAGAGTTTAACGCCAACTTCCAAGCCTCGGGTCGCGTTGTAGACCCTGAAGGAGAGCCTATTGAGGGTATTCATATTAGCACCGATATTCAGGGTGGCTACTCCAATAAATCTGGCGAGTTCCGCGTCTGTGGCAGATTGGCAGAGATACACTTCACGGATGACGATGGAGAGTTAAATGGCGGAGAATTTGAGTCCTACGTCCATACAATCCCAACGGATCAGAGTTGGGCAGAGGATGAAATCAAGATTCTGGACCTTGGCGATATCGAGCTTAGCCGCATTAGCGAGGAGTAATCATAGAGTATGGGGAAGCGTTTAGGACTGCGCCAGTGGATTGCACTTAAGCTATTTAAGAAACTACATAAGATACGCGCAAAGGAGCATAGGCTAACTACGCTCTTTTGGGAGTGCACCCTACGCTGTAACCTCAAATGCCGTCACTGCGGCAGCGACTGCACGGTAAATCCTGAGTTTAAGGATATGCCTGCCGAGGACTTTTTCCGCGTATTGGATAACGAGATAACCCCAAATGTAAATCCTAATAAGACCTTTATCATCCTCTCAGGAGGGGAAGTGTTGGTGCGCAAGGACCTTGAACACATCGGCATCAATCTATATCGACGTGGTTACCCCTGGGGTATGGTCACGAATGGTCTTGCCCTAAGTCGCGAGCGTCTCGACTCGCTTATCCGTGCTGGTCTACACTCGATAACCGTATCATTAGACGGCTTCGAGGAGCATCACTACCATATTCGTCAAAACAAGGAGAGCTTCGCACGCGCCGTAGAGGCAGTACGTATGATATCAGCAGATAGAGAGCTTGTATCGGATGTAGTAACTTGTGTAACACCAGCATTGCTACCCCGCTTGGAGGAGTTCAAGGAGTTTCTAATCTCGCTCGGCGTGCGCAAATGGCGATTGTTTGCAATATTCCCAGTGGGTCGAGCGGCAGAGGATAAGACTCTGCAACTTAGCGACGAAGAGTATACCGCGATGATGGAGTTTATTCTAAAAACTCGCAAGGAGGGACGTATAGCCGCATCATATAGTTGTGAGGGCTTCCTCGGCGGCTACGAGATGCGTGTGCGCACAAACCCTTACGAGTGCTACGCTGGCATCGGCATTGCCTCGATACGTGTGAATGGCGATATCTCGGGTTGCACAAGCGTGCGCGCCAACTTTACACAGGGAAATATCTATCGCGATAGCTTCTGGGATGTATGGCAAAACCGCTTCGAGAAGTTCCGCAACCGCGAGTGGACAAAAAAGGGAAAGTGTGCAGACTGCAAGATGTGGCAATACTGCGAGGGCAGTGGTATGCACCTCTACGACGATAATGGCGACCTACTCGTCTGCCATTACAATAGACTCAAATAGCTCCTCAAGTCCATCAATCTTACCCATAATAGAGCGCTGCATCGCCACTATCATATCATAGTGAGCGGTGTCGTTATGCTCCTTAAGTATCTGCATAGCAGTAGCAGTATATTCCTCCATAGTAGCCCTTTCATAGAGGAAATTCGGATTGTAGATAAGCGCCGCCAAGAATGTAGAGTGCAGAGCCAAAGGATAGTGGTCCGTAAATTGGTCGGTACGACGGATATGGCGGTGACGATGAACGTAATACTCCGAGCCAAAGTCTTTAGCTTGATAGTTACCCAAACTCTCCAAAGGGAGGTCGTCGCTATCTATCAAAGTCATCTTGCCCGAGGGTCGAACGATAATATTTTCGGGCTTAATGTCGCCGTGCACGACACCACTTCTAAGGTGTT
Organism: Alistipes sp.; assembly: GCA_045633525.1. Taxonomy (GTDB): domain Bacteria; phylum Bacteroidota; class Bacteroidia; order Bacteroidales; family Rikenellaceae; genus Alistipes. The sequence continues at coordinate 6,123 of JAZQYM010000056.1, forward strand.
TATGCGCCATCTGATCAAAGGCGCGGCTTAGTGCTCTAAAGTCGCAACCACCACGATAGAATACAATATCGAGAGCCTCGCCCCTCTCCCACCTACTGATGGCGACATCGACATACTCCACCCTACAGCTGAAACCATAGACACGAAGCGACTGAGGGTAGTAGTCAACACCCTTCAGATCATCTCTATGGCGCGAGGTACGGTAGCACTTAATCATCTTATAACCTCGAACGCCCTCAACACGGCAACGGGCAACAACAGAGTTATTACCAACCTCAATCGTAGCGGGGTCTACGACAACTTGCCCTAAACCCCGCACACTGATATTGGTTGATTCTAAAGTCTTAACTATGGGTAGAAAGCTCGCCATAGTCAAGACCTGATTACGCGATACGCTTCAAAAGCTCTACCAACAACTTCCAGAACTTATCCACGGTAGCGATCTCAAGACGCTCGTCTGGAGAGTGAACGCCACGCAAGGTAGGACCAAAGGATACCATCTCCAAGTGTGGATACTTCTCGAGGAACAAACCACACTCCAAGCCAGCGTGAATCGCGCGCACCTTAGGCTCTGTGCCAAAGAGATCACGATAGCACTGAACAGTCTCGGTAAGAAGCTTAGAATCTGGATTAGGAGCCCAACCTGGATAGCCGTCAGAGTGCTGAACATCGAAACCAGCAAGATAGAATACCGACTCGATAGTCTGCGATGCATACAACTTAGCGCTCTCAACAGATGAACGCTGTGATGTAGTTACGGTGATAACCTCCTTCTCGGTGTCGAACTTCACAGAGGCAAGGTTTGAAGAGGTCTCAACAAGACCTGGCATAGCAAACGACATACCAAGGATGCCATTTGGAAGACCTACCAAGGCAAGCAAGAAGTAGCAAAGCTCGTCGTTGGTCATAACCTTTGTAGGCTGAACCTCAACATCGCTAACAGCAAAGCGCATACGTGGCTCTGTGTGCTTGAACTCCTCCATCATCATCTGACCAAACTCCAAATAGCGCTCCTCGAAGTCCTCCTTCTCTGCAGCAGGAACACCTACGATAGCATACGCCTCACGTGGGATAGCATTGCGAAGGTTGCCGCCATCGAACTCTGCCAACGCTACACCGAACTTATCGATAGCATTGTAGAGGAAGCGAGCCAAAAGCTTGTTAGAGTTAGCACGACCCTTGTCGATATCGTCACCAGAGTGACCACCGAGCAAGTCGCCAATCTCAAGACGTACGAAGGCGTAACCCTCAGGTACCTCTTCGCTCTCGTAGTTAAGTGTAGCAACAGTGTCGATACCACCAGCACAACCGATAAAGATCTCACCCTCATCCTCAGAGTCGAGGTTTACAAGATACTTACCTGTAAGCATACCCTCGCCAAGACCAAAGGCACCAGTAAGACCTGTCTCCTCATCAACAGTAAAGAGTGCCTCAATAGCTGGGTGCTCAAGGCTCTCATCCAACAACACTGCAAGAGCTGCAGCCATACCGATACCGCAGTCAGCACCAAGAGTTGTATCCTTAGCCTTAACCCACTCGCCGTCAATCCAAGTCTCGATAGGATCGTTCTCGAAGTCGAACTCCTTGTTTGAATTCTTCTCGCACACCATATCCATGTGTGACTGAAGGATAACTGCTGGACGATTCTCGAAGCCCTTAGTTGCAGGCTTGCGCATCACAACATTACCAGTCTCATCTGTCTGGTACTCGATATTATGCTTCTTTGCGAACTCAATAAGCCAAGCAATAATTTTGCCCTCCTTCTTCGATGGGCGTGGCACCTGGCAGATGTCATCAAACTGCTCCCAAATGAGCTTTGGCTGTAAATCTCTGATTGTCATAATTATTAATTTTAGGTTAATTATTTCTTGTCGTTACTCTCTCTTTCAAACAAGCGCACACCCTTCAATAGCGGATTGCGACGCTCCATAACAAGGGCATCGATAAGTAGAAGCAATAGCGCAGCTCCCAAAAACCACTGGTACTGCTCGTCATACTCCTCGAAGCTTATCTGCATAAGCTGCGTCTCCTCAATCTGGTCGAGGCGCTCGATAATCTCCTCAAGACCGAAGCTCTCGTTGCGCGAACGCACATAGATACCCCCAGTAGCCTCGGCAATATGCTGCAACAATGGCTCACCAAGCTTGGTTACAACCATCTTGCCATCCTCCTCTTCAATCAACTTGCCGTCGATCTTGAGTGCTGTGCCCTCGGGCGTACCGATACCTATTGCGCAGACCATAACACCCTGCGATACGGCTCTCTCTATAGCCTCCTCGGTGCTCTGGTTATGCTCCTCACCATCGGTGATAAGTATCATCACACGGCTACGCGACTCCTTCGTACTCTCGGTAAAGGACAATAGCGCAGTCTCCAAAGCCTTGCCAATATTTGTACCTTGCGCTGCTATGAGCGCTGGCTCAAGTCGCTTAACAACAGACTTCGCCATCTTGTAATCACCCGTGATAGGCAACACCACCTCCGCATCTTCAGCAAAAGCGACGATGCCAAGTCTATCATCCTTCATTCTCTCCACAAGGCGCGTAATAGCGTAACGCGTACGTGCCATACGGCTTGGGGTGACATCCTCGGCAAGCATAGAGTTCGAGACATCTACAACAAGGACCACCTCGCGACCCTCAACCTCCACATTAGACAACTTCGAGCCCGTTTGTGGACGCGCCAAAGCCAATGCAATAAAGCCTATCGAGAGGCTAAAGAGCGTAATCTTTATCCAGCCACGTGCGCCAGAATAGTCGGGCATAAGGCTTTTTAGCACCGCTACATTACCGAAACTCTTAAGCTTACTGTTGCGATACAAGCGCAGTAGAAGATATATAATTGGAATAGCTACGACTGCCGAAAGCAACCACAGCCACTCAGGATTAGCAAATATTAACTTATTTACATCACTCATAGTTGTAACCTTTTAAGGGATACGATTAAGTACTACACGCTCCACCACAAACTCCAACGCAAGCAACAATAACGCTAATAACAGCCAGAAGTGATACAACTCCTCGTAGGATGTGTAGGTGGTAATTTGCACCTCACTCTTCTCCAACTCGTTGATGTGGGCGTAAATCTCGCCAAGAGCCTTGTTATCCACCGCACGGAAGTACTCGCCACCCGTTGTCTGGGCGATAGTGCGGAGCAACTGCTCGTCAATCTCCACATCTGCCATTACGAAGGTGCTATTGCCAAACATATCGATCGCTGGCATAAGCGCCTTACCCATTGTTCCAACGCCGATAGTATAGACCTTGACACCCATATCGCGCGCTATCTCCGCCGCCATCGTTGGAGAAATCTGTCCGCGATTATTCACACCGTCGGTGAGCAACACCACAACCTTAGATTTTGCGCCACTCTCCCTAAGTCGGTTAAGAGCCGTAGCAAGACCATTACCTATGGCAGTACCATCATCGACAATACCACTACGTAGGCGCGATAGCATAGTACTAACACTCGCCTTATCGGTAGTTAGTGGGCACTGCGTAAATGACTCACCAGCAAATGCCACAACCGAGATTCGATCACCAATACGTGCCGTAGCGAACTCCGATGCCATCTGCTTAGCTGCCGTAATACGGTCTGGCACGAAGTCGCGAGCAAGCATAGAGCCCGATATATCCATAGCAAGGACGATATCGATACCCTCAGTGGTACTCTCCGTGGTAGAGAGCTCCTTAACAGGACGCGCAAGCGCCACAACACACGCTGCAATCGCAAACAGACGCAACACTAAAGGCAGATCCCTCAGATAGTAGCGCAATGTGCGTGGCATACGACCTCGCTGGAGTGTCGACACACGCATCGTAGCACGACGACGACCAACAAAGATGTAGTAGACGACGACAACTAAAAGCGCTGCTAATAGAATGAGTATTATGGGATTAAGAAACTGCATACTATACTTTATTACCAATTCTTCTTACCAGAGACAATCACACCCTTTTGACCCTCCTTGATCTTCTCCTGAGTCTTATCCTCCTCCGCTTGGATAGCATTCAACATTCGCTCCTGGTCGACATTTAACTCCTGAGGATTTTGCCCGTTCTCGGTCTGACCCTGTGACTCATCATCCTTTGGCTCGTCACCATTTTGCTGATCATTCTGCTCTGGCTCGTTGCCCTTAGGCTGTTGATCCTCGTTATTATCCTGGTTTTGTTTGTTCTGGTTATCGCCCTGATTGTCTTGATTATCCTGGTTATCAGGGTCTTGATTATTATCCTGATTACCACTTTGACCGTTGCCGCCCTGGTTTTGATTCTGCTGTTGCTGCTGACGCTTCTGGTCTACGATGCGCTTGGTGAGCACATAGTCGTACTTAGTCTCCTTATCATCGGGATTCAACAACAGCGACTCACGAAAGGCATTCAACGCCGCCTCGTACTTCTGCTCATTAAAGAGACTCTCGCCCAAGTTGCGCAACACCTCAGCTCGCTTACTACTAGAAAGTAGCGTATCAGCCGCTATAGACTCATAGTTTCCAAACTCCACCACTGCCTTGAGGGTGGAGTCCTGAGGATTGCTACGACGCAAATGCGTATAGGCATTAGCACGGTTGTATAGCGCCTCATAGTTGGTAGCATCATGCTCCAAAGCCTCGTTGTAGCGGTTGTATGAGGTATTGTAATTCTTCTTCGCAAAACTCGAATTACCCTCACGAACAAGTTTGCGCTCCTTGTGATACTGCGCCGAAACTGGCATCGAATACAAGAAGCACAACGCCACCAAAATCGATATAGTTCGTACGATATTACCTACTCTCATCACTGCTCAATCTTTGTTTCAAAGGTTATATCTCGCATCTGCTCGTTATGCTCCGAGGCAACACTCTTTGTATTCTCCACAAAGTAATATGCGTAGGTAAAGAGCTGCTCATTCTCCTCGGCATCAGGCACAGCCTTGGCAAACTTCACCATATCGGCTGTGAAAAGTATCTCCATAAGGTTGCTTCTGCTATCACTCTTGATATCAACATTGTTGAGCGCCTTAAGAATCTCATGCGAGGTCATCTCCAACGCACCCACAGACCAACGACCCTCGATATAGCGACGCAAAATCTCGGTTAGGGTCGAGTAGTAGAGCTTATGCTTGCCATTCTGCCATAGCTTTCTATTGCGAAGCTCGCCCAACGCCTTGATAGCAATAACGTGTGGCGGCAGCTGTGGCGCTGGCTTAATAGTGGCAGCATTTTTTTGCGCATGGTTGCGCACATACCACACTATAAACCATACTATTAACGACAAGATAATCAAGGCAATCAAGCCATAGATCGTGTAGTCGCGAATCTCATCAAAGATAAAGGGCAGATCCTTCTGCGTGTAGATACCCTCATCTTTGAGCATATTGTTTGCCAACTCGCTATTTACTGTAAAGCCCTGCTGCTGAGTAGGGTCCGCCTTTAAAAAGAGTGTAGTGTCAAGCTCCA
>JAZQYM010000057.1:0-7374 GCA_045633525.1 Alistipes sp.
TGGGCTTGGCTATCTTACTTTTTAGTCAACCACTAAGAGGTTGAATTAGTTATTCAGCCTCTTTATCGATTATTTCAATAACCCATTCGATAATATCTGTTTGATAGATTCATTTTGTTGCGCTATTTTTGCATCGTAAAACAAATGATAACAATAAAAACAGATATACGATTATGGGAGCAATTCATTTAACAAAGGGCGGTTTCGAGAACCGCATTGCAAAGATTGAGGATTTGGCTAATGGCTGGAACTTTTTGGGAGAGAGACCAGCACTTATCGACTTCTTCGCCTCGTGGTGCGGTCCTTGTCAGCGTCTATCACCTATTATCGATGAGTTGGCAGAGGAGTACGCTGGCAAGGTGGATATCTACAAAGTGAATGTAGACGACGAGGAGGCACTTGCTAAGATCTTCAAGATACGATCTATACCAACCTTGGTCTATATTCCAAAGAACGATGTACCAACCGTACAAGCTGGTGGCAAGACAAAAGCTGAGCTAAAGGAGCTTATCAACAGCATACTACTAAAGTAGTAAACGACAATTTTTCAACCATAGTAAAGTAAGTTTAGTTTTATCGCCGAGGGCGCTTTCCGATACGATTTCGGGAGCGCCCTCAATATTTAAGGTGAAAAGTGAACTTTGCTATTGAGGTGAGAGCAGAGACAACAGAGAGAACAGAGAGAATCGTTGATACTAAGTTTCGTTGTCGTCTCTTTCGTCTCTTCCGTCTCTCTCGTCCTTTTTTTAAACTAAAAGTTTAATCTAACCAAGAAAGAGCCTCCAATATCTATTTTGAACCAAACGACAAAAATTTCCTAATGAAACGAGTACAACTTTGAGATTTTTTTGTATATTTGTGGCGTATATATACATATAAAATGTATATTGATTTGTATATCCGAGAGGGTACATCGACATTACCCCCCCCATATACAATTGATAATCAACAACTTACAACAATAAAATCACCCAAACCCGCCCGCTATGGCGATTAAGCCGTAACAAGAAGATGGTTTGCTTATGATTTGTTTATATGTTGTACGATTGTAGAAAGAAAACTGAACCACAATTTTTTATTTTTTATAAACATTTAAAACAATTTTAACTATGAAAAAGTTTTTAGCTTTAGCTGCAGTGATGCTCGGTTTAGCATCTTGTCAGACAGAGCCTGAGGGCTTCGACGTTAACGTTGGTGGTGAGCAGGATGTAAACATCACTGTATCACTTCCAGAGGGTACTCGTGCCGACAGCGCATTGGGTGCTTTCGCCCACGTTGACTTCACAAAGTATGATGTACGTTTCCAGTGCGAGGTACATTACAATGACCAGGTTAAGGTACTTCCAGTACAGATTAGCGACAATGGCACAACTGCTACATTCCCAGTACGCCTTATCGCAAACCGTGACTACAAGTTTGTAGTATGGGCTGACCTTGTAAAGGAGGATACTACTGCAGACCTTCACTACATCACTTCAGGTGGTTTGGCTAACATTTCTATCAACGATTGGGCTCCAATGGATGAGACTCGTGATGCATTTACTTGCTCTGAGGTTCGCCGTTTTGAGCGTAATACTGATATCACCCTAACTCTTAAGCGTCCATTTGCTAAGTTGCGCGTTATCACAACTGATATGAAGGAGCTTATGGGTGTTGTTCCTGCAAAGGCTGAGGTTGTGTACACAACTCCTTACCGCGAGACTTTCAACGCTGTTGATGGTAAGGCTGGTGATGCACAGTACAAAAAGACTCACAATCTATTCGATATCGCATCTTATGGTGAGACTGGTACAGATAAGACTCTCTTCGCTGATTACCTATTTGTTGGAGAGAACGATATCGTTAACTTCTCTATGAATGTTTACGATAAGGATGGTGTTGTAATTGATGAGCAGAAGAACTTCAACACTCCTATCCCAGTAAAGCGTAACTATGTTACTACTATCAAGGGTAATATCCTTACTTACGCTGATGACTTCAATGTAACTATCGAGGATGGTTTCGATAACGCTGGTAACATTGAGGATATTCCATACTATTATGCAGCTGTTACAAATGGTGCTGACCTTCTTAAGGCTATCTCTGAGGGTCGCAAGATTATCGCTCTTAACAATATTACAGTTACTGCTGCTGATGCAAACTTCGAGGAGGGTACAACACGTGCAGGTGAGCAGCCTATCAACGCAGTAATCAACCTTAACGGCTTTACTATCACTATTGAGAACAACGGTACTGATGCTCTTGTAGACCTAAACGGTGGTGTTTTGACAGTTGAGGGTGAGGGTGCTATCGAGTCTACAGCTGGTGCTCTTGTTGAGGGTACAACTGTTGTAACTGGTGGTGCTGAGGTTGAGGCTGAGGTTGCTGTTGATGAGAATGGCCAGAGCACTGTTAAGTCAGGTCGTGAGGCTCTTGTTTACATCTGCGAGAATGGTGGTGAGTTTACTTTTACTGAGAATCTTGAGGCTACAGATGTTATCTTTATTGAGACAACAAAGCCTATTGTTATCAACGGTAACAACAAGACCATTACATCTTCTGCTTCACGAGTATTCCGTATCATCGCTAAGGCAAATGTTACTATCAACAACTTGAACATTGTTTCTACTACAGCTAAGGGTAATTATGATAGCGTACGAGGTATTAGCATGGACGGTGCTATTGATGGTATCGTACTAACACTCAACAATTGTTCAGTTGACTTTACTGCTGATACTGCTCACGATTATTCATATGCTATCAATAAGGTAGGTGAGACATCAAAGAATGTTCAGATTACTATTAACGGTGGTACTTATGAGGGTGCAAATGTAGTTAACATTTGGGGTGATGAGAATATCATCACAATCAATGGTGCAACTCTTAATAACTTGTATAGAGCTAATGAGTATTATTGTGGTTGCTGTATCCGTCTTGAGGGTAGCGGTAACATTGTAAATATTGACAATGCTACATTTACTGGTGCTCACGCTGTTGTGGTTAACGAGAAGACTCCAGGTGCAAACACAGTTAACTATGGCGAGAACATCAATACTGAGAATTTGAAGCGCTATTGCATCAAGGCAGGTTCTGAGTTGTACTACACTTTGAAGGATGCTGTATCAGCAACTACTGAGGGTGAGATTAAGGTTCTTGCTAACACAGAGATGACTGAGAAGGTAACAGTTGCTAAAGGTAAGAATATCACTCTTGACCTTAACGGTCGCACTATTTCTGGTAAGACATCAGGTACAACTAATCCACAGGATTTGTTCTTGGTTAATGGTAACCTTACTATAAAGGATGGTACTATCACAGCTGAGCACGTTGGCGCAAATATGGGCTGGAACGGCCAGGGTACTATCTTCAATATCACAGCTGGTGGTGTTGTTACCCTTAACGGTGTAACTGCTAAGCACTTGGGTGGTACTGATATGAACTTCGTTGCTCACCTTAACAACTGGGGTACTGCATCATTCAACGTTGAGAACTCTATTTTGGAGGCTACTTATATTGCTGTTCGCGTATTCAATAGCGGTCCTGATATGAACAATGTTTCTATCAAGAATACTACATTGAAGGGTAAGTACTGCTTCTGGGTACACAACTACAATGCTGCTGGTGACAACTGCGGTACAGATGCTACTTTGAATTTTGATATCTTCAATGGTACTAACACATTTGAGTACACAAGCAAGGCTCCAGTATTGTATGGTTTCAACAACCCTATCTACTTTGATGCTGATGGTGAGGCATACGGTAATGCAGCAAAGATTGGCGATGTAGAGTATGAGACACTTGATGCAGCAGTAGCAGCAGCAAAGGCTGGTGATACTATCACACTTATTAAGAATGTAACTCTTAAAAAGGCTATTGCTATTGAGAATGTAGAGGTTATTTTCGACCTTAATGGTAAGACTGTAAAAGCTCCAGCATCAAGCGCTTTCGAGGCTAAGACTGGTGCAGTAGTTACAATCAAGAATGGTAAGGTTGTAGCCTACGAGTCTACAGTGCGCGCTATTGGTGGTAAGGCAATAATTGAGAGCGGCGAGTACACATCTACAGGTACTGCTCTTGATACCCCTGCAACATATCGTTATAGCCTTGATTGCCGTGAGGGTGGTGAGTTGATTATCAATGGCGGTACATTCAAGTCAAACAATGGTATGATCAATGTAAGCTCAACAGTAACTATCAATGGTGGTAAGTTCGAGAATGTTGTTGAGAAGGCTATGACACGCCACTTTGCTTATGTTTCAGCACCTCTTACTATCAACGACGGTGAATTCTACGGCAAGGCAAACTCTGCTGCTGGTGGCTGCTTCTTCTGCGGTGCTGCTGAGGGTGGCGATATTCAGGTTAACGGTGGTAAGTTCACAAGCCTTTGGATTTCAGGCTCTGTTAACAGAATTTTCGAGGTATATTATGGTGGAACTATCAATGTAACTGGTGGTATGTTTAATACAAATGGAGGTATTGCATCATTTGTTACAGAGAATACTGACGAGGCAACTAAGGCTGCTTATCCTTATGTTGCGAAGTAATACATCGTATACCTTATATTAACACTTTGCGCTCGGTCGTTTGACCGAGCGCATTTTTTATGGGGTTATGTCAATATTGATTGGTTGCTAAAGAGCTACGATATCCGCCACCTCAGCGCCGACAAACTCTATCAAATCGTTTGGGGCGATGGCTATCTGCAGTCCGCGAACTCCCGCACTTATATATATAGTATCGTAGAGGGTGCAGGTGGAGTGTATAAATGTAGGAAATGGTTTCTTCATACCGATAGGGCTACAGCCACCACGGATATAGCCAGTCGTTGGGAGCAGCTCCTTCATAGGTATAAGGTCGGCTTTCTTATTGCCCGAGACGCGAGCAGCAGCCTTCAAGTCTACCTCCTTATCGCCCGGGATAACACAGACAAAGTGGCCCGTTCTATCTCCCTTTAATATAAGTGTTTTAAAGACCGTAGCGATATCTTCGCCAAGCTCCTCGGCAACGTGCGTAGCCGCGAGGTTATCCTCGTCGACGGTATATGGAACAAGCTCGTAGCCTATCTTAGCCCTATCCAACAAACGGGCAGCATTGGTCTTCTCTATCTTCTTTGCCATAGTAGTATTAGTTTCGGAGGGTAAAGATAAGAAAAAAATTAGCAATGAGTAAATAGGAATTAGTAATGGTTAAAAGCTGTTGGCTTTTTGAGAAAAAGAGACGAGAGAGACGGAAGAGACGACAACGAAACTGAGTATCAACAATTCTCTCTGTTCTCCCTGTTGTCCCTGTTGTCCCTGTGTCTTCTAATAATTAATCTCGCGCGAAGCGCACCACACTTTTAACCTTTCAGTTTTCACTTTTCAGTTTAAATGAGTATCTTTGCCTCAAAGATATGAAACTACGTAGTATCATAAGACGAGTAAAGGTGGGCGAGAATATGGCGTATGTCCTCGTCTGGGCAACCATATTCCTTGTTCCATTTATATATACGAAGCTTACCACCGACAAGCCTATTGAGCTACACGACGTGCTTACGGTTTGGGGTAAGATTCTACCCTACTACATCATATTCCTTATAAACAACTACCTCCTCGCGCCATTCCTACTACTACGGCAGCGATATATGTGGTATACTGTATCGTTGCTACTGCTTGTCGCAGCTGTATTTGGAAATGCCGAGCTGTTATCACTACATACCAACATCGGTCATCTATCATTTTCAAAGTTGAAGCTATACTGGAGTATGTTGCTCGGTATCGTTATCGCGGGCATTAACTCTATGATTAAGCTCTACTATCGTGCCATTGTGACCACACAGCGTATGGCGATACTCGAGAAGGAGGCAGTGGAGTCGCAGATGGAGTATTTGAAGCATCAGATTAACCCTCACTTTCTGATGAACACCCTTAACAATATCCACGCGATGATAGACTTCGACACCGAAATGGCGAAAAAGTCCGTAGTGGAGCTCTCACACCTATTGCGACACGTACTATACGACTCGAGCGAGAAGTATACAACACTCGACAAGGAGGTGGAGTTTATCGACAGCTATATAAAGCTTATGCGCATACGCTATATCGACGAGGTAAACATCGAGTTCAACACCCCAGATATAGTCCTATGTCGCAAGATTAAGCTTCCGCCATTGTTGCTTATCGTGTTGGTGGAGAATGCCTTTAAGCATGGCATCAGCTACGATGCCAACTCCTTCGTAAAGATTGATATTATAGCATTCGATGATGAGCTAACGTGCATCGTCACAAATAGCCGTCACGACAACTCGAAGAGCAACACAGAGCATAGTGGCATCGGTCTTAGCAATATCACACGTCGCCTCGATATGCTCTTTGGTAAGCGATATACGCTAACCATCGACGACAGCGATAATAAGAGTTATTCCGTAGAATTAGTAATACCTTTAATAGATAGATAGTATGATTGTTAAATGTATCGCAATTGATGACGAGCCTTTGGCTCTACGACAGATTAAGAGCTACATCGACAAGGCGGAGCAGTTGGAGCATGTGGCAGCCTGCCGCAGCGCTAAGGAGGCACAAAAGGTGATTGCCGAGACGAAGGTAGACCTTATCTTTGTCGATATCAATATGCCAGATATGAATGGCTTAGACTTCGTGCGCTCGCTCGACACCGCGCACTACATAGTATTTACTACAGCACACCCAGAGTTCGCAATAGATGGCTTCAAACTAAACGCCATCGACTATCTTTTGAAGCCATTTACGTTTGAGGAGTTTATGAAAGCATCGCAGAAGGTTATCTCGCTTGTAGACCTTGTGGAGCGCTGCAAGATGGCGGAGAGCACTAAGACACAGAGCGAGGCAGAGAATGCCGACAAGGAGTTTATATCGGTAAAGGCAGATTACAAGACACAGCTTGTGCGCGTGGCGGATATCGTATATTTGGAGAGCGCTGGAGAGTATGTACAGCTCCATATCGAGGGTAACTCGACCATCACTACCCTATTCCGCCTAAAGAATATGGAGTCGGCACTACCACAGGATAGCTTCTTGCGTGTGCACCGCTCATATATTGTCAATCTAAAGCGTATTTCGAGCTACACAAAGGGTCGTATCTTCTTGGATAATGGCGAGTATATTCCCCTTGGCGAGAACTACAAGGAGCGCTTCTTTGAGTATTTCGATAGAGGATAGAATCAAAGTAATAGGCTCACAAAAAATAGGGTTAACTAAAAAGCAACTTCGCCAAACCCTCATAACCTAAGAGAGTGAATAAAAAGAAGTAGTTTTAGGCTTAAGTTCCTTTTCACCGCTCCCGCTCGGCATAGTCCGCAAGCGGCCTCTGCTCTCGCTTACTCGCGGCGTTGCGAAGCCCGAAAAAGCGGAGTTTACTGGGCGTAAATGAGCATTTTGA
>JAZQYM010000058.1:0-9872 GCA_045633525.1 Alistipes sp.
TACCCGACCTCGTTGTCGTCTCTTTCGTCTCTCTCGTCTCTTTTACTCAAAAAAGCCTGTGGCTTTTTATAAAACTTATGCGAAGCATACCACACTTTTCCGTTTTCCGTTTTCACCCTTCAGTTTAAAATATTCTGTTTAAGTGCTTGAGTTTGAAAATTATTTGTATATTTGTAAGTTGAAAAAGATTTTACTATGAACAATATACTTAAAATAGGTATTTCACAGGGCGATACTAATGGTATTGGCTGGGAGATAATACTTAAAATACTTGCTGATAGCCGTATTGCGGAGCTATGTACCCCTGTGGTTTATGGCTCGTCGGCAGCTGCATCGTACTACCAAAAGTCTCTTAATGCCGAGGAGTACGAGCGCGTGGCGTTCAACATCGTCGATCGCGCAGAAAATGCCGAGGAGGGTCGTATGAACCTTGTGCAGTGTGGCGCCAAGGAGCTTTCGATTACTCCTGGTAAACCATCAAAGGCTGGTGGTGAGGCTGCAGCAGCGGCGTTGCTAAGAGCGATAGAGGATCTAAAGTCAGGCGCGATTGACGCCCTTGTAACTGCTCCTATCGACAAGGAGATGATACAGAGCGAGAAGTTTAACTTCACTGGTCATACAGAGTTCTTGGCAGCTAACCTCGGTGGCGAACCACTTATGATTATGACCTCTGAGCTTATGCGTGTAGGTCTTGCTACTATCCACGTGCCAGTGGCTCAGGTAGCAGAGCGCCTTTCGAAGGAGCTTATCGTAAGTCGCATTGAGCAGATATCTGCCTCTATGAAGCAGGACTTCGGTGTTGTGCGTCCTAAGGTCGCGGTGTTGGCGCTAAACCCACATGCCGGCGATGGTGGTCTATTAGGTGCTGAGGAGAACGATATTATCAAGCCTGCTATTGTAGAGTGCTTTGAGCGCGATATCCTCGCCTTCGGACCATTTGCAGCGGATGGCTTCTTCGCTTCGGGTCAGTTTAAGAACTACGATGCTATTCTCGCGATGTATCACGACCAGGGCTTGGCTCCATTTAAGACCTTGACCCCTGATGGCGTGAACTTCACAGCATCACTCTCGGCGGTGCGTACATCACCTGACCACGGTGTGGCATACGATATTGCAGGTAAAGGTATAGCTGATGAGCAGTCTATGCGCAACGCTCTATTCGATGCTATCGACATTGTGCGTCGTCGCAGAGCTTGGGCAGAGTGGAATGCTAATCCATTGGAGCACTTCGAGCGCGAGAAGGGTCGCGATATCTCGGTTAAGGACCTTCCAGAGGCAGAGCATCACGACTAAAGGAGTATAGGGTATGAGTACAAAGACGAACGCATGGTTTACAATCATCATATCGGCGGTGATTATTGGACTCTCGGTGGGCTACATCTTAAAGAAGTGGGGACCAGGGGTTGCAGAGGCTGTGCTTTGTACTTGTGCGGCAATCATAGCTTGTAGGTCGATACAGCGTATAATATCGGCTACAAAGCAGATGTGCAAAGAGGATAAATAGTAAAAACAAGGAGTGCAGCTGAGTAGTAATCCGTCTCGTTATTGTGGAGCTACGAAGGCACTCGAAACTATAACAATTAAAAAACTTAGATTAAATTATGGTTAAAGTAACCTTTCCCGATGGCTCAGTAAGAGAGTTTGCCAAGGGAACAACTGCCTTTCAGGTGGCAGAGAGCATCAGCCCTCGTTTAGCTGCTGACTCACTTGCAGCTGAGGTAAATGGCGCAACTGTAGATATGATGCGCGCGATTGACAGTGACTGTACAATCAAATTCTTTAAGTGGGACGACGCTGAGGGTAAGCACGCTTTCTGGCACACCTCATCACACCTCCTTGCTGAGGCTCTTGAGGCGCTATATCCAGGTATCAAGTTCGGTATTGGTCCTGCTATCGACAACGGTTTTTATTACGATGTGGACTCACCTATAGCTATCACCGAGGCTGATCTTGAGAAGATTGAGCAGAAAATGGTGGAGCTTTCACGCAACAAGGAGGCCTTGGTGCGTACAGAGGTTTCTAAGGCTGAGGCACTTAAGACTTTCACAGAGAAGGGCGACCAGTACAAGGTTGAGCTTATTACCGACTTGGAGGATGGTACAATCTCGTTCTACACAAATGGTGCATTTACAGACCTTTGCCGTGGTCCACACATCCCAAATACAGGTTATATCAAGGCTATTAAGCTAACCTCTATCGCAGGTGCTTATTGGCGTGGTAACGAGAAGAATAAGATGCTTACCCGTATCTATGGTGTATCGTTCCCTAAGAAGTCTATGCTCGATGAGTACCTCGTACTCTTGGAGGAGGCTAAGAAGCGTGACCACAGAAAGTTGGGTAAGGACCTCGAGTTGTTTATGTTCTCGCAGCGTGTAGGTCAGGGTCTTCCTTTGTGGTTGCCTAAGGGCGCTGAGTTGCGCGACCGTTTGGAGCGTTTCTTGCGTCAGATTCAGAAGGATTATGGCTACCAGCAGGTTATCACCCCACATATCGGTAACAAGGATTTGTATGTGACATCTGGTCACTATGCAAAGTATGGTAAGGATTCGTTCCAGCCTATCCACACTCCATTTGAGGGTGAGGAGTATCTTTTGAAGCCTATGAACTGCCCTCACCACTGTGAGATTTACCGTTCTAAGCCTCGTTCATACAAGGATCTTCCAGTTCGTTTGGCAGAGTTTGGTACTGTATATCGTTATGAGCAGTCTGGTGAGTTGCACGGTCTTACACGTGTGCGCTCGTTCACTCAGGATGATGCTCACCTCTTCGTGCGCCCAGATCAGCTTTTGGAGGAGTTCGAGAAGGTTATCGATATCGTATTGTACATCTTCCGCACTTTGAAGTTCGAGAACTATACTGCTCAGATCTCATTGCGCGATCCTAATAACAAGGAGAAGTACATCGGTTCTGATGAGAACTGGGAGAAGGCAGAGGGTGCCATCATTAAGGCTTGTGAGGAGAAGGGTCTTAAGACCACTGTAGAGCTTGGAGAGGCAGCATTCTATGGTCCTAAGCTTGACTTTATGGTTAAGGATGCTCTTGGTCGTAGCTGGCAGCTTGGTACTATCCAGGTGGATTACAACCTTCCAGAGCGTTTCGACCTTACATATAAGGGCTCAGACGACAAGCTACACCGTCCAATTATGATTCACCGTGCGCCATTCGGTTCTATGGAGCGCTTCGTGGCAGTATTGTTGGAGCACACCGCAGGTAAGTTCCCATTGTGGTTAACTCCTGATCAGGTTGTTGTTCTTCCAATCTCTGAGAAGTATAACGACTACGCACACGAGGTTGCTCGTGAGCTTGGTAGAGCCGATGTTCGTACTCAGGTTGATGATCGTAACGAGAAGATTGGTCGTAAGATTCGCGATAACGAGCTTAAGCGTATCCCATACCTACTTATCGTAGGTGAGAAGGAGGCTGAGGAGCGTAAGGTTTCAGTACGTGCTCAGGGCGATGGCGATAAGGGTCAGATGACAATCGCTGAGTTTGCAGATTTTATGCACGACCTTGTAGCTAAGGAGATCGAGGCTAATAAGTAACTATCCGATATTAAAATAATTAAGTCTAACTAACAATTAACTAATTTGGCAGGACAATTTCCATTCCGTCCGCGCCCACAGGCGCAGGGGAATACCCAGCAGCAGCAACCGCAGCAGCGTGATCAGCGTAATCAGAACAATGGTCGTCGTCCGCAGCAGGAGAACCCTAATCGTATCAACGACGAGATTACAGCACCTACAGTGCGTGTTGTAGGCGACAACGTTGAGCCTAACCTCGTGTTGCCTATCAAGGAGGCGATACGACTTGCTGATGAGATGGAGCTCGACCTTATCGAGATCTCTCCTAAGGCAGAGCCACCTGTATGTCGCATTGCCGACTACCAGAAGTTCCTCTACCAGCAGAAGAAGAAGGCTAAGGAGATTAAGGCAAAGCAGGTTAAGGTTGTTATCAAAGAGATTCGTTTTGGTCCACAGACCGACGATCACGATTACAACTTCAAACTCAAGCATGCCGAGAACTTCCTTAAGGAGGGTGCTAAGGTTAAGGCGTATGTATTTTTCCGTGGTCGCTCTATCGTCTTTAAGGAGCAGGGTGAGATTCTTCTTCTCCGCTTCGCAAACGACCTTGAGGAGTTCGCTCGCGTAGAGCTTATGCCTAAGCTTGATGGTAAGAAGATGAATATGATTCTTGCACCAAAGTCAAAGAAGTAATTTCTTGTGATAAGGGGCACATCTGCTGCCGCTAACAAAAATAGCCACCAATGGGACGTACGCCAAGTACTACCCATCGGTGGCTTTTTTGCCGAGCGAAAGCATCTGACCCCTTCTGACAAGAAATTCGGTTGTGGTGCTAATATCGGTTGAGTGTGCCCTTCTGACAAGAAATTAGGTCGTGGGCCCTGTATGTCTGTGTCTGTTTCGCTTTTGCAAGCGACAGCTACGCTGAAAGGGCAGAAGGGGCAGAAGCGGCAGAAAGGGTTTTACTAATTGCTAATTCCCCCTTTGGCCCCTCAGGCCTCTTAGGCCCCTTAACTCCCCTTCAGGCCCTTTTATAAATCTTGCGCTTGGTAAGGTTTTTCTGAGACCACAGAGACCACAGAGACGAAAGAGACCACAGCGAAACAGAGTATCATCAGAATTAGGGAAATTAGGGAAGTTATGGAAATTAGGGAGATGGTATCAAGCGAAACACTAAACTCACTAAACTCTCTAAATTCACTAAATTCCCTTCTCACTTTTCACTTTAATTCGCGCGAAGCGCACCCTACTTTTCCCCTTTCACTTTTCAGTTTTCACTTTAATCAGACTCTGCCTTTTTCTTGGGATGCTGAGTAACCTGAGTATGCTGGGAATTTGCCCCCATAATCCCTATAACCCATAGACTCCACAGACTCCCCATCATAATGCCCTCGATAAGTCTCTCACAAACCTTACCTCTCTCCCATTAAAAGGTATTTACTTATCCAAAAAAATCTTTCGTTTGCTTCTCTATTTTGGAAATTATTTCGTACCTTTGCATCTATGGACTGTAGGTATAAATATAACGGAATTGAGCTCGCGTATAGTGTTGTGGGTGACGGTGATGCAGTGGTGTTGCTACACGGCTGGGGATGCGATAAAAGCATCTGGAAGAGTAGCATCGAGGCGTTGCAGTCGCACTTTCGTGTAGTGGCGGTAGATTTCGCTGGCTTTGGTGCAAGTAGTGAGCCTGATTCTGTATGGGGTGTTGAGGAGTACACTCGCTCTGTGGAGGCATTGCTTAAGGAGCTCGGCATTCTATGTCCAACCCTTGTGGGTCACTCCTTTGGTGGTCGTGTCTCTATTCTCTATGCCTCGCGTAACGAGGTTAAGAGGGTTGTATTGACCGATGCTGCAGGTGTGAAGCCTCGCCGTACATTTGCCTACTACCGTAAGGTATATACCTACAAACTCTTGAAGCGCGCCTTGCCGTTGCTAATAGGTGAGAAGAAGGCGCAGATGCTTCTTGATCAGCGACGAGCAAAGTCGGGCTCGTCGGACTACAACCGTGCTACCCCTATGATGCGCGCCATACTCTCGAAGTGTGTGAACGAGGATCTATGCGGTGTAATGCCAAGCATCAAGGCTCCAGTGATGCTTTTTTGGGGTGATAAGGATACAGCGACTCCTATTTCGGATGCGTATAAGATGGAGAAACTTATTCCTGATGCTGGGCTTGTTGTTGCCGAGGGTGCTGGTCACTTTGCCTTTTTGGAGCGCCCAGAGTTGTGGCGTGCTTCGTTAATGAATTTCTTAGGATTGCAGTAGAATGGTTATAGCTCACATATTCACTATCGTTTGGTTGCTCTTTCTGCTTGCTACGATGCGCTACTCGGTGCAGATGTTTCAGCAGAATAGCTACCGTGTAGAGCGCTACAACCGCTGGTTACGCCAAACGGGCGAGTGGTATTCGCGTGCCAATATCTTGGCGTTGCTCTATGTGATAATCTTTATCATCACTTCGCATATAGCGGTGTTGGCGCTGTTTGCTGTGTGGATGTTGGTGATTGCCATCGCTGAGTTCTCGATAAAGTATAAGATTCCGATTGCCTACACTATGCGTGTTAAGCGCCTAATAGCTACGCGTCTAATCTTTACATTTGCAGTGGTGGCATTGGTGCATATCTTCGCTGTGGAGTACACCTATTGTGCGATGATGGCACTCACATTCGACTACTGGACGCTGCTTGCAAACCTTATAAATCGCCCATTGGAGCAGGCTATATCGCGCTGGTACTACAACGATGCTAAGCGTATGCTTCGTGCGATGCCAAATTTGAAGATTATCGGTGTTACAGGTAGCTTCGGCAAGACCTCTACAAAGCACTTCCTATATCGTGTTCTCTCGGAGAAGTATAATGTCTTGATGACACCTGGTAACTTCAATACTACATTGGGTGTTGTGCGCACCGTGCGTGAACATTTGAAGCCCCACCACGAGGTCTTTATCGTGGAGATGGGTGCAAAGCAGAGGGGTGATATTAAGGAGATATGCGACCTTGTAGAGCCTACAATTGGTGTTGTGACCTCGGTAGGCGAGATGCACCTTGAGACCTTTGGCTCGGTAGAGAATGTTGCGCGTACTAAGTTTGAATTGATAGATGCCCTGCCTAAGGGAGGCTTTGGTGTGATAAACATCGACTCTAAGGCGGCTCGAAACTATATTAAGGAGCGTGGTTACGATATTGCAACCTACGCTGTGGAGTGTGAGGAGGCTGACTTTAGAGCATCAAATATCCTCTACTCTGCTACCGAGACGCGCTTCGACGTAGCGCACGAAGGTGTGGTAGATGAGGGTTATGCAACCCATATTCTTGGTCGGGGTAATATTTTAAATATCACCGCAGCGTTGGCTGTTGCCGAGCATCTTGGCATTAGCGTTGAGGCGCGCCGCCGCGCTGTGCGACAGATTGAGCAGGTGGAGCACCGCCTCAGTATGCGTCGTAATGGCGGCATCTCGATTCTCGATGATGCCTACAATTCAAACCCAGAGGGAGCACGTATGGCGCTTGAGGTATTGTCTGGTTTTGCTACAGAGGGTAAGCGCTATGTCGTAACCCCAGGCTTTGTGGAGATGGGAGCAAAACAATTTGAAAATAACAAGACCTTTGGTGGCGATATCGCTCGCGCGAAGGTCGATGGAGTATATGTTGTTAACGAGGTTAACCGAGCTGCGATAACTGAGGGCTTGGCTGAGGATGGCTACCCTGATTCGCAGGTAGAGTGCGTTGCATCCTTTGTGGAGGCTATGTCGTCGCTACAGCCCAAGCTAAAGGCGGGGGATGTGATCTTGTATGAGAATGATCTCCCCGACTCGTTTAAGTAAGTAATAAAAACGATATAAGATGAAGATTAACGTAGGTGTGATTTTTGGTGGTCGCTCAGTGGAGAATGAGATTTCTGTAATCACTGCAGCGCAGACAATGGCGGCAATGAGTGTAGAGAAGTATAATATTGTACCTATCTATATCTCTAAGGAGGGTCATTGGTACACAGGTGAGAAGCTCCGCAATACGGAGAACTATCGCGATATGAAGGCTCTGCTTCAGTCGGTAGAGGAGGTATATTTCCGCCCTATCTATGGCGACAATAACCTTTATAAGGTGCGTAAGCCGCTGTTTGGTAGCGATGTAGTGACCAAGATTGATGTTATCTTGCCATGTTTGCACGGTACTTCTGGCGAGGATGGCTCGTTCCAGGGTATGGTTGAGATGACTGGTATCCCATACGCTTGTCCTAACCCTTTGGCTTCGGCAAATGGTATGGATAAGATTACAATGAAGATGATTCTTAAGGAGAGCGGTATTCCTGTTGTTGACTACGCTTGGTTCTCGGATAAGGAGTGGCTCTCGGAGCGTGAGGCGTGCGTGGAGCGTGCTGAGGCTCTTAGCTATCCACTTATTGTGAAGCCTGCAAACCTCGGTTCAAGTGTTGGCATCAAGGCTGTGCACAACCGAGAGGAGTTGGTTGATGCTGTGGATAATGCTATCAAGTACTCGAAACGAGTTATTATCGAGTGCCTTATCGAAAAGCTAAAGGAGATAAACTGCTCAGTGCTTGGTGATTACTACGATTGCGAGGCTTCGGTATGTGAGGCTCCAGTGCGTAGCGGCGAGATTCTAAGCTACGAGGATAAGTATCTCGGTGGTGGTAAGAATAAGCCATCGGAGGGTATGCACTCTACAGTGCGTGAGATTCCTGCACGCTTGGAGCAGAGTGTTACTGATTTTATCCGTAAGACCGCTTGCGAGACCTTCCGTGTATTGGCTTGCGACGGCGTATCGCGTATCGACTTTATGATTGACGAGGCTAACGGAGGTATCTATGTTAACGAGATTAACACCATCCCAGGCTCGTTGTCGTTCTACCTTTGGGAGGCTACAGGTGTTAAGTTCGATGAGCTTGTGGATCGCCTTATCGCCATCGCCTTTAAGCGTAAGCGTGACTCGGAGTTTAAGACAACATCTTACTCGGAGAATATCTTTGCATACCAGGCTAAGCATGGTGCGAAATTTGGAGGCTCTAAGGGCTCAAAGCAGTAACAATTAACAAATTATATAGATGACATCGCTATACGATAATATAATCTTTGGTCCTATCCGCTCACGCCGTTTGGGACTTTCGTTGGGAGTGAACCTTTTGCCTATCGAGTCGAAGCTGTGTAGCTTCGACTGCATCTATTGTGAGTGCGGTTGGAATGACGAGCATCCAGGCAAGCGCCGTTTCAATGCTCGCGAGGATGTGAGCAATATGCTCGAGGAGACCTTGCAGAAGATGGTTGCTGAGGGCACGCCACCCGATGTTATCACCTTTGCGGGTAATGGTGAGCCAACGATGCATCCCGACTTCGAGAATATCATTGCCGATACTATCGCGCTTCGCGATAAGCACTGCCCAGCAGCTAAGGTTTCGGTGCTATCTAACGCTACGCAGATACATCGCGAGGATGTGCGTCGCGCCCTCTTGCGCGTTGATAACAATATCCTTAAGCTCGACTCTGCCTTTGACGATACCGTGCAGCTTGTGAATAAGCCTCAGGGGGCATATACCGTTGCTCGCACAGTGGAGCTGTTGAAGGCATTTGAGGGTAACCTTATCCTTCAGACGATGTTCCTTCGTGGCGAGTATCTCGGTAAGCGCGTGGATAACACCACCGACGAGGAGGTTGTAGCATGGCTAAAGCTTGTAGCTGAGATTAAGCCAAAGCAGGTTATGGTCTACTCACTTGATCGCGATACCCCTTGTCAGACCCTTGAGAAGGTCGAAAAGGATGAGCTTCGCGAGATTGCGGCTCGTGTAGAGGCACTTGGCATCCCATGCTCAGTGGCATAGTTTGAAACAAATAAAACAGAAAATAATATGGAATTTGAAGGTAAAGTATTGCAAATTTTGCCCCCAGTATCTGGTCAGTCGGCACGTGGTACATGGGAGCGTCAGACAGTAGTATTTGAGCAGCCAAACAAGCAGTTTGGTAAGGAGCTTGCTGTTACATTTATGAATAAGGCGCAGGATGTGGCAACACTTCGTGTTGGTGAGACCTATATTGTCTCTTTCGATATCGAGTCTCGCGAGTATCAGGGTCGCTGGTACACCGATGTTCGAGCATGGCGTGTGCAGCCTACACAGCAGAACGCTCCACAGCCACCTATGCATGACCTGCCACCTATCCTCGACGAGGCGCCAATGGCAAGTTCTAATGTTGGCGTGATAGACGATATGCCATTCTAATTTCTTGTGATATGCCGCAATCTGTGGCACGTCCCAACAAGTAAGAGACCTCGGGTTGTACTTCGTGTACTATCCCGAGGTCTCTTCTTTTGCGATGCACCACATCTCACGACTTCTGACAAG
>JAZQYM010000059.1:0-16296 GCA_045633525.1 Alistipes sp.
TGCGTTAAGTGATGAAATACCACGAATACGCATTGTAGCACCTGAGTTAGGACCACCATCGCCAGGGATAACCTGCAAACCTGGAACCTTACCCTGCATCATATCCTGTGTAGATACGATAGCACCACGGTTGATGTCCTCAGCCTTCACGGCTACAACAGAACCTGTAAGGTCGTTCTTCTTAACGGTACCGTAACCAATAACCACAACATCGTCGATCATAGCCGAGTCCTCCTCAAGGACTACACGCTGCAACTCTGTAGATGATGCTGCAAGCTCCTTAGTCAAGTAACCAATGTAGCTAATTGATACAATCGACTGACCACTCTTAACCTTCAGCATAAACTGACCGTTAACATCTGTAGTCACACCATTAGTAGTACCCTGCTCAAGAACAGTAGCACCAATAACTGGTGTGCCGAAAGTGTCAACTACCACACCCTTCACCTCGAATTTACCCGACTGGGCAAACACCTGAGCGGGAACTGCAATCGCAAGGAGTGCAAGACCCAAACACATAGTCAAGAATTTTCTCATAGTGTGTTAGTTTAGTTAATAATTTTTATTTAGATTTGTTTTTCCTACATTTATATATTAAGCATCACGCTTTGTCTTGATGCCAAATACTGAAAGCGCACCAAGCAACAAAGCAGCAGCTGCAATAAGGAGCATACTGATCTGACCACTTGTAGCCTTAGGCATAATAGCACCTACGTTATGGCTTAGTGTCATCTCTGCACCACAAGAGCACTGTGGCAAGCTCTTATTGTACTTGGTGTAAACCTCCTCCGACACATTGATGCTGTAGCCACAAACAGGACAGTATGAGAAGACATTACCATCGTGTACCCAGTTCTTCTCCAACATAAAGAGACGGTCGCAACCTGGATAGAAATATGCTATCATCTGCTCGTCCAACTCAACGGTATTACCATTCTCGTCCCTCTTCTCCACGTGCATATTCTTAATCTCCACATCCTTAGTCTTATGTGTAAGACCCAATGCCGTGTTAGGAGCAATATCTGATGTTGCAGACATATTATTCAAAGCGTACTCCTCCTTACCATCATTTGCCACAAGGCGGAATGTGTTGGCATTAGAGATATTTGCTGAGTTGAGGTTCTCGGCAACAAAGCGCTTATTCTCTGCATCATAATCCATTACATAGCGAGACTCCGTGCCATCCTCGAAGGTTGCTACGATAGTACAATTCTCAATCTTAGGGCTGTTAGGATACTCCAACTCGTTAACATATACCTCCTTACCGAGGAAGCCCATGATAGCCACGCCTACCAACGATGCGATAATCTGTGGAAGACAGATGGTGCAGTTGAATAGACCCATATATGAGCCAAGTGACTTACCAGATAGCGCATTAGTAAGCAACGCAAATGGAAGTGCCAACATCGCTGCCCACGCACAACCAATCAACAAGAATGATACAGCAAGTAGATACTGGTCGTGGATAAAGAATGTTGAAGCAAAACCGACAGCACCAAGTACCAAACTCAATGAGTAGGCAACCTTAACATTGCGGAAACGTGGGATAAGCAACGCCCAAAGGATTGAGCCGATAGCCTGAATAGCAAAGAGAACACCGGTCCAGTCACCAGCAGCCTGATACTCTGGAGTGTTGGTATCGATAGTGTTCCACACGGTTACATTCTCGGCAATACCACCAGTGGTATAGGTCCACATAAATAGGAATGCAAACCAGCAGAAGAACTGCACAAGACCAATCTGCCAGAATACCTTAGGAGCCTTGAAGAGCAAGCTGATAAGACCAGTCTTCTCCTCAGCATCCTCTGGATTGATATTGTTGTACTTAGCATAGTCCTCAGGGTTCCACTCCTTAACCTTAGCACCAGTGTAGAGAACGCAAAGGATAAGAATTGCAGCTCCGATATAGAATGACCAAGTTACAGAATCTGGAATCTGACCCTCTGGAGCGATATTCTGCACACCAATCCATGTGAGACAGTATGGAAGAACATAACCCACCAACGAACCAGCATTACATAGAAGGCTCTGGATAGAGAAAGCCTGAGTCTTCTGCTCCTCGTTAACCATATCGCCGACCATCATCTTAAATGGCTGCATCGCCATGTTGATAGATGTGTC
The DNA here is from genome assembly GCA_045633525.1 of Alistipes sp. GTDB lineage: Bacteria > Bacteroidota > Bacteroidia > Bacteroidales > Rikenellaceae > Alistipes. The sequence goes on from JAZQYM010000059.1 coordinate 2,122, forward strand.
GAGCAACATCAACATAATAGCACCAAATGCCAACGCCGCCTTAACGGTCATCTCGAAACTTCCAGAGTTTGGAAGAAGCGCCATTACGATAATAGCCACCAATGCACCTACGTAGAGGTAAGGCTTACGACGACCCCACTTACACCAGGTCTTGTCGCTCATCGCACCTACGATAGGCTGCACGATCATACCCATCAATGGGGGCAACACCCAGAAGATGCTCAATGTGTGTGGGTCTGCACCCAACGTTGCAAAAATACGGCTGATGTTTGCACTCTGAAGAGCGTATGCAATCTGCACACCGAAGAATCCAAAGCTTAGATTCCACATCTGCCAAAACGATAGATTAGGTTTTTGCATATCCTCCTATTTAGTTTAAGTTATTTCGCCAAATAATATAATAATATTATCGTGTTATTAAATATTTTTAATATATACACTATACTATGACTACAAATGTTGCGAAAAAAAGAGAAACAAGCAAATAATTTTCGACCAAATGAGAGAAAATCTCGACGAGTCGGCGAATAATCGGACCGAATGGAGACAAATAAGGGAATATCGCAAAGAGTAAATAGACTACTGAGGACAATAATTTATATGCCTGTTTGGATATTAATTTAATTTCACTACTTTTGTGGAAGATTTCCAACTTTTCTAACTTTTTAAACTTTTACAACTATGGGAAACGATCAGGAGAAAATTATTTTCGGTGTAGTAAGAATTGGAGACAAGGGACAGATTGTTATCCCAAAAGATGCGCGTGAAGTCTTCGGTCTTAAGCCCGGAGACTCGCTTCTTGTGTTGGGTGATAAGAGCAAGGGCATAGCCTTAGTAAAGACAAAGGTCTTTGACGATGTTGTGGAGGAGGTGTTTAGGTAGCGCGCTATGGAACAAAAGAGATACTACTTTATAGACAACATCCGTTGGGTGGTGGTATTGCTTGTATTGCTATACCACGTCTTTTACAACTACAACAGCCTTGGTGTATTTGGTGCGATTGGCAGTTTAGGCACAAATCAGTGGCAGGATATCGTGTGTACACTGCTAAATCCTTGGTTTATGCCACTGCTATTTATTGTGGCTGGAGCCTCCTCGAAATATGCCCTCGACCACCATACATCTAAGGAGTTTCGCACAGAGCGCAGACGCAAATTACTCATACCTTCGACACTCGGAATCATGGTATTTGGATGGATATTGGGTATGATAAATACGGCTAACGCAGGAATCGAGCTTCCAGAGGGAACTCCGGGCTGGGTGATATACCTTATTGCACTTCCAAGTGGCACGGCACACCTATGGTTTATCCAAGATTTATTTGGCTTCTCACTACTACTTCTATTAGTACGCAAATGGCTTAATGTAGAGAGAGTTAACAGGTGGATAACTACCCTATCTAACCGCGGTATGACGCTTCTAATGATAGGTGTATTTGGAGTGCTTTACGTAACATCGCTGACACAGGTGGACAACCCAACAGAGGCTATGGGGCTACTAAATTTGTATAGACCAGTATTCTATTTTGCCTGCTTCTTAATGGGATATTATATCTTCTCTTCGGAGACGATGCACGACTACCTTGCTTCTAAGGCAAAAGTGCTCGTTGTATTAGCGATAATGTCTGCTACTGCATTTGGCATAAGGTACTATGGTGTTGACTACACCCTACCAAGCGTACTTCAAAGTCCGCTATGTATACTATTCTGCTGGACTGCGATATTGGCGATGTTCGGAGGTTTCAAGCGCTGGGCGGATAAAACCACGCCCGTGGCATCCTATATGGCACGAAGTAGCTTTGGTATCTACATCGTACACATGACGGTATGTTCGGCAACGTGCATCTTGCTCAAATCGAGCACATTGCCCGTGTGGAGCATCTATCTAATTACAATTGCGACCACCTACTTAGGCTCATTCCTTCTTTGGGAGACTCTCAGAAGGATACCATTTGTAAGGTGGTGCGTATTTGGTATAAAGGTTCCAAAATAACCTTAGTTATTATCGAGCCAGAGGAGGAAGTCAGAGGTACGGCTACGGCTAACCACAACATCCTCCTCGGTACGAGGATTTAGCTGAAGCTTAAGGCGCGTACCCAAGTGCTTCGAGATGTTCTCAATGGCATTTATAGAGACAATGCAACTGCGTGACACTCTGAAGAAACGCTTAGGATCGAGCATATCCTGCACCATATCCAACGAGTAATCCAACAGACGACGAGTACCTGCGAAATTCACAGCGTAGGTACTCTTCTCTTCTGAGTAGCAATAGGCAATATCCTCGACAGGAATGATGATAATCTTCTCGCCCGCCTTGACAATAAAGCGCTTCTTATACTCCTTATCCCTACCTCCTACCTTCGAGATAGCATCCATCAGAGCCTCCATGTTTGGCGTAGCACTCTGCTCGATACGCTCCATACAGCGCTCCCAAGCCGCAACAAAGTCGCTATCGACGATTGGTTTCAACAGATAATCTGTACAATTAGTACGGAAAGCCTTAACGGCATAGTTATCATACGCCGTAGTGATAACCACTTGAGTATTAATACTAACCTTCTCAAATATATCGAAGCACACACCATCCGAAAGCTCGACATCCATAAATATCACGTCGACGCCATCGGGGTTATCCTCCAACCATTTAATAGTTGAGCGCACAGAACTTAGCGTTGAGACAACAACGCTATTTGTGCAGTGCTTATCAATAAGTTTTTTAAGGTTTATCTGAGCTGGTATCTCATCCTCAACAACAAGTATCTTTATCATACTATCGGAAGTTTAACTATAAATTCACTATCACTCTTCTCCACCACAATACTGCTCCCGGTTATATCCTGATATTGTCGGCGTATATTCTCTAATCCCAAGTGTGTAGATGGCTGACCATGTGTGCGCTCCTGGAGATTATTTCTTACTACAATCCACTCGCCCTCAACCGAAATAGTAATCGTTAGGGGCATCTCTTGGCTCACGATGTTGTGCTTAGTGGCATTCTCCACAAGTAACTGCAAGGCGCAAGGCACGACACAACTATCGTGCATATCTTCTGGGATATCTACCTTAGTAACGATACCCTCAATAAATCGCTCTTTAATAAGGTCGATATACTTACCCGTAAAGTCAAGTTCCTCGCTTAGCTTCACCAAAGGCTTCTGGTCGTTGCTCAACATATAGCGATACATACCTGCAAGCTTATGAATAAAGGCACTCGCACGTTCGGTCTGCTGCTCCTGCACAAGGTAGTCGAGGATACCCAACGAGTTGAACAGAAAATGGGGGTTTATCTGCTGTTTCAAACGCTCGTACTGATACTCCGAACGATGCTTCTGCTCACGCTCCTCACGCAGCCTCTGATGCGAGAGAATGGACATGTGCACAAGGTAGCATATCGTGATGATAATCAGATCCAAAATCAACGCTGCAGAGAGCACCTGAACAAAGTCCGTAACAGTTGCCAACTGAGAGTTGAAATGTGGTACGTCGAAATAGACGATAAGGGTTGTAAGTAATGGAATTACCAACGACGATATTAACACTATAAGAGTAGCCGTATAGGAGTTCCTATTCTCCCTTTTTGGGTGCTTAGAAATCTGTATGGTGAGGACAATATTTCCCGCCAAAAGTAACAACACCGCCCAACTATTCACCACAATATTGAGGATGTTTTCGAGAAGCATATTTTCGGTAAATATCCCAGCGCGGTCCATCACAACAAAACCCATACGCAGGATAAGAATTGAGAGACCTACGGTGACAATATGCCTTGGCGCAATAGCAAAGTGATTGTCGCTACTACGCAGACGCTTAACACGAATTGTGATAATATCAGTTAACACGCCTAACACCATAGTAATGAAGAACGTAGAGATAGCTGGCGCAAGCAAATCGTTCTTAATAAACAGCCCCATAGGACCTCGCAACCACGAGCCAACAACAAAGCCAAGCAACGTGGCGACCATCGTGAGGATCGCCATAATATCCGCCCTCGTCTTATTGTTCATAGCTACCACGATAACCATCAAAATCGTAAGTATGGTTAGCGGAATATCGTCATAGTAATGAAGCCAACGACTCACCACTGCCACACCAAAGTGACAGAGGGCAAACATCAAAACGATTGCAATATTGGATATGTATCTGAATCGCACCATATTCTGCAAATTTATAAAAAATATTTAGCTTCACCAAATTTAGGCAATCTATTATCTTTTAAATGCGAACATCCAACAACCACTTCTACACCTCAATAGAGAGTTCATTGATAGCAAAAAGTGGTCAAAAGGGAGTTAAAAAGGAGAGTAGTAGGATTTTCCAATATAATTTATTATATTTGCGCGCTAATTCTCTTTAGAAATAAATAAAAACAAAAGATAATTATGAAGTTTCACAAATTACTTATCGTGCTCGCACTCTTTATGTGTAGTTGCAACGCCCAGCGAAACGTGCTCTACCTACAGAACATTGAGAGCGGAACCGAGAACGCTGTAACCGAAAACAGCATCATCAAGATTAAGCCTCTCGACCAGATTAAGATTGTGGTGAACAGCAAAAATCCTGAGCTTGCTATCCCTTTTAACTCTTCATCGAACTACAACGCCCTAACAGGTACGATGGTCTCGAACACCAGCGGTGGCGAGAGCAGCATCCAGACCTTCACCGTAGATAGCGAGGGAAATATTGTGATGCCTATCTTGGGTAAAGTTAAGTGCGCAGGTCTTACTCGCGAGGAGCTTGCACGTAGCATCGAGAGCCTAATTCGTGATGGTGGCTACATCCAGGACCCTAACGTAAACGTGCGCTTTGCATCCCTCACTCTCTCAATCTTGGGTGAGGTAAACAAGCCTGGTCGCTACGATATCCGCTACGACCAGATTACAATATTTGAGGCATTGGCATTGGCTGGCGATATGACGATTTACGGTAACCGTAACGATGTGTTGGTGGTTCGTGAGCAGGATGGCAAAAACGTTGTCACCACACTCGACCTACGCTCACCAGAGGTCTTTAACTCGCCATGCTACTACCTCGAGCAGAACGATGTGGTAATTGTGAACCCTAACAAGTATAAGGCTGCAACATCTGAGATTAACCAGAATCGTTCGTTCTGGATCTCTCTTACATCGACAGCCATATCTTTGGCAACATTCCTAACAGTAATCTTGTAAAAACTTTAAGGCATGACAGATAAAATGGAGAAAAACGAGAAGACAGAGGTAAGCAAGAGCACCTTCTCGATTCGAGAGTTCATCGAACTCGTACTGCACAAGTGGTATTGGTTTGTAGTATCAATCGCTCTATGCGGAGGTGTAGCCATATACTACCTTGCATCTACGCCTAAGACCTATATGCGTACTGCTACGGTCGTGGTTAAGGATACCCGTAAGGGCTCTGGTAGCGAGATTACAGCCTTCAACGATGTGCTTGGTGGCATTGGTCGTCGCTCGGTAGACAACGAGATCCATATCTTCCAGTCGCGCCGTATTATGGAGCAGGTGGTCAAGCGATACAACCTCAACACTCGCTACAGCGCAAAAGATGGACTTCGCACCGTAGATATGTATGGTCGTACCCCTGTAACCATTGCCTTTGTTGATGCAACGCCTAACGAGGCGGTAAGTTTCAAATACCGTATCAAGGATAACGACGAGATTACCTTCTCCGATTTCAAGGACAACGAGGGCTACAGTGTAACTGCAAAGATTGGCGACACCATTGCAACACCTTTTGGCAATATCGTAACCGCAGCTACGCCATACCTTGAGCATAATCGCAAGATGGTAATCAGCGTTGCGCAGTACCCTATCAACGATATCACAGAGTCATATCGTAAGCGCCTAAACTGCGCCATTGTAGATAAGATGGCATCAGTAATCACGCTCAACATGGTCGACGAGGTACCTCTACGTGCTGAGCATATCCTTAACGGTGTTATCGAGGCATACGACAGAGATGCTATCGAGGATAAGCAGGCTGTATCGAACCTTACCGAGGTGTTTATCAAGGAGCGCCTACAGACCTTAGGCGAGGAACTTAACAACGCCGATGTAGATATCGCCTCATTCAAGCAGGATAACAGCATCTACAGCCCCTCTCAGGAGGCAACACTAAGAGCCGAGGAGACAGCACGCCTTAAGGAGAGTGCCCTATCATTGGATGCAAACTTGGAGATGACAACATATATCCTTGATTATCTCCGTGATAGCGACAAAACTGACGCTCTTATTCCAGCATCAGCGGTAAGCATCAGCGGTGTAACAGCGGGTCTTGTAGCGCAGATTGAGCAGTACAACAAGAGCCTTCTTGAGTACAAGCGCCTACTTGCTGCATCATCACCTTCAAACCCTACTATCATCGACCTTGGCAACCAGATTGCTGGTCTCCATAGCGCAGTAATAGCATCTTTGGAGTCTCATATCGAGAGCCTTAAGCTACAGAAAGAGCAGATTAAGCGCGAGCAGAAGGCGGTAGATAAGCGTCTGCAGAGCTCTCCAACTATGGAGATGGAACTTCTATCGAAGGCTCGCCAGCAGAAGGTTAAGGAGGAGCTGTACATCTACCTTCTTACTAAGCTCGAGGAGAATGCCCTCTCTGAGGCTACTGCCGAGAGTAATGCTCGTGTTATCGACCACGCATACGGTAGCAATGTTCCTGTAAGCCCACGAAAGTCTATTATTCTTATCTTCGCGGTTATTATGGGTGTAGCTATTCCACTTGGCATCCTTTACCTACGCGAGATAATGAATACCAAGGTACGCTCACGTCGCGACTTGGATAACGCACTTACAATACCATTCTTGGGCGATGTACCACAGCATAATGGCAAGATAGGCAGAGGCATCGTCGTACGCGAGGATAGCCGTGATGCACTCTCGGAGTCCTTCCGTATGCTACGCACTAACCTCAGCTTTATGTCGGTAAACAGAAAGGTGCAGGTTATGATGTTCACATCGTCAGTGCCACATAGCGGTAAGTCGTTTGTATCGTCTAATCTCGCATACACCCTTGCTGCATCGGGCAAGCGCGTAGTTATTTTGGACCTCGACCTACGTCTACGCACACTCACAAAGAGTATGGGTCAGCGCAACAACCGTCGCGGTATCACAAGCTACCTAAGTGGTGGCATTGAATCGTGGGAGGATATTATCACACCAAGCGAGGAGCACTCAAATCTCGATTGCATCTACGCTGGTCCTAAGCCACCAAACCCTGCCGAGATGCTTATGTCGGAGCGTATGGATAATCTTATCGCAGAGCTTCGCCAGAAGTACGACTACGTTATCATCGATAGCGTCCCAGCAATGGCAGTGGCAGATGCCCTTATTATGGACCGTGTGGTAGACCTTACTGTATATGTTATACGTCAGGGCTTGTTGGACCGTCGCGAGTTGCCAGATATTGAGGCATTGTACCGTAACAAGAAGTTCCACAATATGTGCACCGTACTCAACTGCTCTACTCAGGTAGGTAATAAGTATGGCTATGGCTACTACGATAACAACGAGAAGCCAAACTTGCTACAGCGCATATTGTCAAGCATTACAAACAGTAAATAATCGTAGACTATGGAGTCACTAATTATCGCCGTAGACTTTGACGGTACCTGCGTAGAACACGACTACCCTGCCGTGGGACTCGATGTGGAGGGCGCTGCAGCAACACTCCGTGAGCTAAACAAGCGAGGACACCGCATCGTGCTCTACACTATGCGCTCGGGCACGAAGTTGGATGCCGCGCTACGCTGGTTTAAGCAGCGTGAGATTGAGCTCTGGGCTGTTAACGAGAACCCTGAGCAACGCGAGTGGACCGACTCGGTGAAGGTCTACGCCGACTACTATATAGACGACTGCGCCGTAGGATGCCCTATAAAGTTTATTGACGGCGTGCGTCGCCCTGTGGTGGACTGGAGAAAGGTACACGAGTTCTTGGAGTACCACAGAGTACTATAACGGCAAATATACATATTATATATAGAGTGGGTTCAGCTTCGGCTGGACCCACTTTTTGTAAAGTGAAAAGTGAAAGGTGAAAACTGAAAAGTGTGGTGTCTGCGACTTTTTATTAGGGAGATGGTATCACGCAAAACACTAAACTCACTAAATTCTCTAAACTCACTAAGGAAATTAAGGAAATTAGGGAAGTTAGGGAATTTAGTGTTGTTTGGTTAACTCCTCCCTAAACTCCTTAAACTCACTAAATTCCTTAAACTCCCTACCCCCCCTAAATTCACTAAATTCTCTAAATATTTAATCTCGCGCGAAGCGCACCTTACTTTTCACCTTTCAGTTTTCAGTTTTCACTTTATTTCTTGTCAGAAGGGGCACACGCAACCGATATTAGCACCACAACCGAATTTCTTGTCAGAAGGGGTCAGATGCAACGCTCGGCAAAAAAGCCACCGATGGGTAGTACTTGGCGTACGTCCCATTGGTGGCTATTTTTGTTAGCGGCAGCAGATGTGCCCCTTATCACAAGAAATTACAGGGATTTGTACTGATTATACTTACGCATCACCTGCTTTACATAACTTATAGTCTGACCACTACCAGTGAATTTACCACACTGAACGATCTCATTCTCGTAGTAGTCAGGGGTGCTCTTTAGCTCTAAATAGTGGCTTACATCTGCCCACGAATTAGGGTTAGCACCCTCCGCACGCGCCAAACGGCGTGCATCAAGAACGTGTCCGATACCAGCATTATAACTCGCAAGGATGATACTCAAACGATCCTGCTCGGGAGTAGAGAGTGGCATACGAAGCATATCGCTTAGCTCTGTTAGCAACATACCCGCCAAACGAATATTGGTCTCGGTATCGCTAATACTCTCAACTGGCACATTAAAATGACGTGCAACGACAGGTCTAATCTGCATAATTCCCTTTGCACCCTGTCCTGACTCAAGATTCTCAATAAAACGCGACTCGCTATAGGCTATAGCACTCATAAATCGCCAATCTTGCCCCTGCTCCTCACCTACCTTACGCATAATATCGTCGAACTGCGAAATTAGATAGTGAGGCTCCTCCACCTCGATAGGGGTCTGCACGTTAAGTTTCTGGTTTACAGCCAACGCCTCCTCTGTAGTAGGAGTCTTAATCTCTTGTGGCTGACCAATAGCTGATTCATACGCAGCAATAAGCGCTACGGATAGAACCACAAACAATACTCTTTTAAACATTTTATATTAGTTTGTGGGCAGCTTATGTCGGGCAAAACACATCGTTAGTCGTAGAACGACCAGGAGATACCCATCTTAAACATTCCTGGATTTAGAGGATAGCGAGCCACCTGGAAGTACTCACCATTGCCAAATAAACCCTCGTTCAAGTGCTGATACTTCAGCAAGATACGCATACGCTTCCACTTAGCCGACAAATAGGCATCGAGGTATGGGTAGTCACCAACCCTCGCCTCGCGCTGATTGAAAAAGGCTGATAGTGCAGGGTTATAACTTGGGGCGTAGTACGACGTATTAAATCTGGCGTCGACACCCAACTGCACTCGTAGCACATCGCGCTTAACCCAGAACTCGTAGTAGTACGAGAGGTAAGCACTAAATGCTGGTACTGGAAGCACACTCTCATCCGATGAGATTTGCACCAATGCCCTATGGTCAAAATGGAATCCCGCAACGCGGAAATCCTTGCGAGCATACAAACTCGTGAGGCTAACTACGTCAGAGCACTGCTGAATGTTACTACTTGCATCGTAGTAAAGCATATCGCTCATAATGCCCTGCCACAACCCCAGCTCCAACGCGATAGATGGAACCGAGAAGTTTACCTCTAAGCGAGTTTCAGACTCCTTGTTAAAGGAGTTAAACCACATATAGTGGTTTGAGAGTAGACTCTCCTGCCAGTAGGATGGCGAACGGAACTCCTGCTTGAAGCGTCCGCTGAGAATCAAAGGAAGTTCGCGGATATAGGCTCTCAACACCACGTTACCGTCCATTGAGAAGTCTCCGCCACGATAGCCCGATGGGTAGTACTTTGCATTCACGCCCCAATCTGCATATCGTTTAATTTTACCACCCGTAGCACCATACATATACCACGAAGTGCGCTTATCTTTGGTCACCTTGCCAGCAACGTAGTCCTCCAAACGAAGGTATGAGTAGGTATGTAGGTCGATGCCCACACCACCATCTATCGTCGAGATTGCTCCGTCACGATCCCAAGGCTGGATCTGCACATAAAATTTATTTGAGAGCAAGCGCTCCGAGATTGAGTCGCGCGACTTGCGAGGGTCGATATACCAGTTATCGTAGTACTCCAAGCCATCGACACGCTCCCACTTACCCGTCTCCTCGTTATAGTGACCACGAAGGTCGGTATAGTCAGCACGCTGGTCGGTATATACCTTAGACCAGGTGTTATACTCCAACTGGTGACCGATATATACTGCCGAGAGGTCTGCCAACGAGAAGTCGTACTCAGTAACACGCTGCAATGGTATAGCGTATGCCTGCTTAACGACGATAGCGTTGTTGCGATAGTGGTTCTCAGCCTTAGCCGATGCCAAACGCATAGGCACACCCGAAGGCATCTCGAAGGTAGTATCGGCAATAGCCCACTTACCCACTACACCACCATTCTCACGTGCATCGATAAGGTTGTTCATATAGGCGGCGTGGATAGAGTAACGCTTGCCTGTATGTGCAAAGCCCAACGACAAGGCGTGGTTCTTAGTACGCTGCCAGTCGTAGAGACCCATAGTACTTCGCGCCCTGTAGGTTACATTTGCCGAGGTCGAAGGGTCAATATTCTGCGTGTGGATAAGCTCGAAATGCTCCTCACGGTAGCGCTTCTGACCCGACTCCAAGTATGTCAAATTAGAAAATGGGGTCTTGCAGTTGTAGAATGGCACATTGTCCAGACGCGCAGTATAGGCATCGTAGCTGCGAGCAAAGATAAAGTCGTTGCTCTGACGGCGGTCGAACCAGTTTATTGGCTGCGACGACTGTCCGAGACCTCCAAGCGCCATATCGCCCACACCCTTGCGGTAGAAGGCGTAGTCGATACGCCAATCCTGCAACGTGGTATCCAACGGCATAATATTGACTCTATCGAAGTCGCGGTCAATGGTCCACTGCCAGTTGTGCAGGGCACGTGTGGTATCGTTGAAGTAGTAGGACTCAAGGGGACGCTTCTCGCGCTTCTCTGTCGCAGTTGTATCGCCAGTCTCACCCTCCATACCTTCGCCCATCATATTTTGGTCGCCAGGCATACCAGTACCCGTACCTTGACCCAAGCCCATACCTTGCCCCATACCATTCTGCTGGTTACGCTGAGCACGCTGCATTGCAGCTGCATCGAGCTGGGCGTATGAGTACTCAGGCAGTAGCGATGCTACGACCACGCACAAAATCGAAAGTATCCTTGAAAACCTACTCATCACTCACTAATTTTCTCTCTTGGAAAACAACCACTTCAAGGTCGATACTACAATATACAACGTGATTATAATTGTGACACTATAGATAGGCATAACGGCTATAATCAACGCCGATACGAGGAGGAAGATGTAACGAAGCTCGTTACCGCTCCAGCCAAAGCCCTTGAACTTAAGCGCAAACATACGTATTGGGCTAATCAAAAGGAACGACATCGCTACCGACAAGAGCAGGATATGCTCCTGATAAAGCGCGATATAACCCTTCTGGCAGAGCATCGCTACAGACAATAGCAACAGTGCGTTAGCTGGCGTAGGCAAGCCCGAGAACTCGGAAGACTGCGTAGTATCGATATTAAACTTCGCAAGACGCAACACCGAGAAGGCTGCTATAAGCAGGGTCAAATAGCCCAAATACTCCATTACCGCACAACCACAACCATAGTATGACGCCGAGGTGCTGTACATATCAAACATCACCAACGCTGGCACAAGACCAAAGGTTACGTCATCTGCCAACGAGTCGAGCTGAACACCGAGTGGCGACTGCTGGTGGAGTAGTCGCGCTACGAAGCCATCCAAGAAATCGAAGAGTGCAGCCAAGACCACCAAGCCGAGGGCAAGAGTGTAGTTGTGATACTGCAACGTGACGACAACAGCTATAGCTCCCGACAAAAGATTGGCAAGGGTAAGTATATTTGGAATAGTGAACAGCCTAATTTTCATAATCGTAACAATACTTAATTTTCCACCTTTAGCACCAAATTCCCTACTTTATAGCGCCAAAGATTTTGCAAAGATACAAATTTTTTTCTATCTTTGTGTAAATTTGTAAAATTTAAGGGCTAAAAAAGGGATGAAAAACAACAGATATTGCGTAATTATGGCGGGAGGTGTAGGCAAGCGCTTCTGGCCTATGAGCAGACAGAACAAGCCGAAGCAGTTTTTGGATATTCTCGGCACAGGGCGTTCATTCATTCGCCATACATTCGAGAGATTTGCCAATATTGTTCCCACAGAGAACTTTATCGTGGTAACCAACCGACGCTACAAAAAGCTTGTTTTAGAGCATATCCCCGAGATTAGCGAGGAGCAGATACTCTGTGAGCCTATAGGTCGCAATACCGCCCCTTGCATCGCCTACGCATCCTACTATCTACGAAGCAAGAATCCCGAGGCCGAGATGATAGTAACACCTTCCGACCACTTGATACTCAACGAAGTAGAGTTTACAAAGGTCGTGGAGAGCTCCCTTGACTTTATTACACATAACCCCGCCCTTATGACCATTGGCATCGAACCCACACGCCCCGAAACGGGCTATGGATATATCCAGCGTTCGAGCGCTCAGGAGATATGCAAGGTCAAGTGCTTCACCGAGAAACCTATCCGCGAATTAGCCGAAGCATTTTTGGAGTGCGGCGAATTTTTGTGGAACTCAGGAATCTTCATTTGGAGGGTCAAGGATATAATCTCGGCATTCGAGCAACACCTACCCGACCACGCCCAGCTATTTAGTAGCATTGAGCATACCTTCGGCACTGCCGAGGAAGAGAATGCTATCGAGCGAGTATTCTCGGAGTGCCGTTCGATATCTATCGACTACGGTATTATGGAGCGAGCCGATAATGTATATGTGCATAGCGGAGACTTCGGTTGGAGCGACGTAGGAACATGGGGCTCTGCATACCAGAACTCACGCAAAGATAAGTATGCCAACGCATTAAGCAACAACAACATCAAGACCCATAACACCCGTGGCTCAATAATAACTCTCCCTGAAGGCAAGGCTGCCGTGGTGAGCGGTCTTAAGGACTACATCGTGGTGGACACCCCCGATGTACTGCTTATCTGCCCTTCAAATGAGGAGCAGAATATCAGCAGTTTTATCGAGGACCTCAAATATACCACGGGAGATAAATATCTATAAAGGGAAAAGGGAAAAGTAAGGTGTCTGCAACTTTTCCGTTTAATATCGTCATCCTGAGGAGGGGCTTAAATTAATTAGTAATTAGTAGTGAGTAATTAGTAATGGTTAAAAGGCGTTGCCTTTTTGAGAAAAAGAGACGACAGAGACGAGAGAGACGAAAGAGACCACAGCGAAACAGAGTATCAAAAATTCTCTCTGTTGTCTCTGTTGTCCCTGCTGTCCCTGCCGTCTCTAATTAATCTCCGCACGAAGCGCACCACAGGACCCTTCAACGTAGTTGTCGCTTGGAACAAGCGAAACCATTACTAATTACTAATTACTAATTTCTAATTAAAACGGCGCTTCCTCCTCTGGAATTGGGATATCGGCGATGTCGGCGCCCTCATCCCTGCCCTCCATAAAGGTGCTGATGCGATAGCTAAAGCCCACCTCCGCAGCAATCGTGGGGAGGCGTTCGCTCCATAGTTCATAGCCCTTGCCCTCGTCGGGGAAGAAAACAACCGTGCGCCCTCTGAGCGGTGCGAGGCGCTCTGCCGTGAGTCCCTGCAACGAGTCGGTGGCGAGCCACACCATATCGGGCATCAGAATAGCGCCCACGTGGGCGGTCTTGTACGCCTCGACCACAGCCACCATCTTGTCGGGGTAGGCGTTGAGCAGATGCTCGCCATAGAGGCACTGCGTAAGGCACCAATCTTCGGGTAGTTCGCCCTCGCGGCGCACAATGGCGTGCACCCAGCCTATAGAGCCCTCCTCCTTGAGGCGTTTGCCCGACCACTCGTCGTAGTGCATAATCTTACCCGTGCGCACACGACCCTCGATGTCGCGCTGCCAGAAGATTACGGCATCCTTAATG
>JAZQYM010000060.1:0-8606 GCA_045633525.1 Alistipes sp.
CACGCGCAGTAGCTATCAACCCTGCATTTATCCTTCTCGACGAGCCTTTTGCAGGTGTAGACCCTATCGCCGTAGAGGATATTCAGAGCATCGTGGGTACACTCAAGGATAAGAATATCGGTGTTATCATCACCGACCACAATGTCGATGAGACCCTCGCTATTACCGACCGCACATACCTTCTTTACGAGGGCAAGATCCTAAAGACTGGTACTCCAGAGGATTTGGCGAACGATGAGATGGTGCGAAAGGTATATCTTGGTCGCAACTTCGAGCTCCGCACATCGCCACAGATGAAGCGCAAGCGCAGAGAACAGGAGGAGCGCGAACGTGAGGAGGCATTGCGTGCCTTGGGCCATGTTCATCAGCCAGAGGCGGAGATGGACGAGGACGATGAGGATGAGGATGACAAGGATAATATTTAGCAAACAAACACTATAGGGAGGTTCTATAAATTAGGTCGAGGCTATTTTGAGGGTTATTTCAGATAGATACTTTATCTATTATGAGGGCGCGATGCGGGCATCGTAACTAAGTAAAGATAAAGAAGATACCGAAAGAAACTAAAAAGCGACCGAAATGTAAATTTCCCAAATACCAATAAAAGCTAAACTTAATTTACTAATTTATAGAACATCCCTACAATATATGGATGATTGCACGATCCCTTTAGGGAATAGACTTCATGGCGAGGTAACACCACCTTGCTCTAAAAGTTATGCACAACGCGCCCTGGCTGTAGCATTGCTCGCCTCGGGTATCACCACACTTCGTGGCATCGAGCTTTGTCGCGATACACGCTCAGCAATAGCAGCTATCGAGGCTTTGGGTGCCAAAGTAAAGATTATCGATGACAACACCCTCGTAATCGAGGGTGGCATTTCTCCTAAGACCAACCTCCTTAATGTTGGCGAATCGGGACTTGCAGCCCGCCTTTTTACCCCTATCGCAGCACTCCTTAATAGCCCCGTGACAATCGAGGGCGAAGGCACTCTACGCCATAGACCAATGTCGATGATGGTAGAGCCACTTAAGGAGCTCGGCGTAACGGTGCGTGATGGTGGCGGTCGCCTACCTATTGAGGTGTGCGGTCCTATGCGCGGAGGCAAAGTAACCGTCGATGGCTCTATGTCGTCGCAGTTCGTGACGGGTCTGCTTATAGCTCTTCCTATGGCAGAGCGCGACACCACGATCGAGGTTAATGGTGCGGTATCAACTCCATACATAAATATGACCCTCGACACCATCGAGCGCTTTGGCGTGAATGTGATGTACAACGAGGGCGACTACACGCAGTTCTACATCGAAGCTGGACAAGAGTACAAGGGTGTGGACTACACCATCGAGAGCGACTGGAGCAGCGCAGCAGCAATTATGGTCGCAGCAGCTATTGCTGGTGAGGTTACAATCCGTAACATATCTATGCTCTCACGCCAGGCCGACACTGCAATATGTCGTGCTTTGGAGCGAGCTGGAGCATCAATCATAATCGAGGAGAATAGCATCACAGTAGCACATAGAGAGTTGGAGGCCTTCGACTTCGACGCTACGCAGTGTCCTGACCTATTCCCTGCCATCGTTGCCCTCGCGGCAGCTTCTAAGGGAGTCTCTGTAATCAAGGGTATATCACGTCTTAGAGGCAAGGAGAGCGATCGAGGCGAGGTGCTAAGGAGCGAGTACACCAAAATTGGTATTGATATAGAGCTTGACTACGATAGCGACGAGATGCGCATCGTAGGTGGCGAGCCACACAATGCCGATGTCGACAGCCACGACGACCACCGCATAGCTATGTCGTTGGCTATAACCGAGCTACGCCTTGAGGAGCCACTCAACATCAAAAACCGCGAGTGTGTATCTAAGAGCTACCCATCCTTCTTCGAGGATTTAGCATCGCTAAAGGCATAGAGGAATGAGCAACAGCTTTGGCAATATATTTCGCATCACCATCTTCGGCGCATCACACGCCGAGAGCGTAGGCATTACTATCGAGGGCGCACCTAAGGGGATCGCGCTCACTGCCGATATGTTCCGCGCCGATATCGATCGTCGCAGACCAGCCCTCACGGGTGAGACGGCACGCAAAGAGGAGGATACTCCTATAATCGAGGGACTTAGCCCCGATGGAGTGACGACAGGCAATGCTATAACAATAACATTCAAAAATAGCGATAAGCGTTCGGGCGACTACTCGCATCTAAGAGTGCACCCACGCCCCTCGCACGCCGACCTCGTGCAGCAACGCAAGTATGGCAAGAATGCCGATATCGCGGGTGGCGGTATGGCATCGGGACGTATGACCGTAGCACTTGTAGCTGCGGGCGTGGTGGCGAAGGAGATACTCAAAGAGGCGACCTTCACAACGTCGTTAGTCTCTGTAAATGGCATATCCGACAGTTCGAAATTTAACGATATTATTACTATAGCATCACGCGAGGGAGACTCTGTAGGCGGCGTTATAGAGTGCCGAGTAAAGGGCATTAATGCTACTCTTGGCGAGCCATTCTTCGACTCTGTGGAGAGCGTTATATCGCATCTACTATTCTCAATACCCGGAGTTAAGGGCGTAGAGTTTGGCGACGGCTTCGAGGGCACTACAAAGCGTGGATCGGAGCGTAATGACCAAATAATCGACAAAGACGGCACTACACTCACAAATAACGAGGGTGGTATAAATGGCGGTATTACTAACGGTAACGATATCATCGTTCGTGTGGCAATTAAGCCCACACCAAGCATCGCCAAGCCACAGACAACATATAACTTCGAGAGCGACACCACTACCCCACTAACCATCGGCGGTCGCCACGATGCCTGCATCGCGCGCCGCGCTGTGGTAGTTGTAGAGGCAATGGTGGCAGTAGCCCTCGCAGACCTTCTTTTAAGAGCTTAGAGATGGCAACACGTCGCGAGATATACAACCTTTTATATAGTGCGGCCTGCGAACACTACGACGCTGGCGAAGCAAAGCAAATTGCCGAAATGCTGGTTTTGGCAAAGGGTAATATTTCTCGTAACGATCTTATCATCGAACCTAACAAAGAGCTGATAATAACAGATTTAGACACTATACTTGCCGAACTACGAAGCTGGCGACCAGTTCAATATATTATAGGATATGCCGACTTTAGAGATATGGAGCTCGAGGTTAGTGAAGGCGTGCTTATCCCCCGCCCCGAGACCGAGGAACTGGTGGAGTGGATAGCAACAGAGTGTGCTGAGGATGCTACAATACTCGATATCGGCACTGGCTCGGGAGCGATAGCCATAGCCTTAGCTAAAGAGATCAATAATAGCCAAGTATGGGGTATGGATATCTCGAATGAGGCTCTCACGATAGCAAGAGCTAATGGCACTCGCCACGCACCAAATGTCACCTTTGTGGAGGGCGATGCCCTTGCCGATTTCGACAGACTGTTTGCAGAGAAGTTTGATGTTGTGGTATCGAATCCACCCTATATCCCCGAGTCCGACGTGGAGCAGATGCGCAAAAATGTGCTCGACTTCGAGCCATCTACAGCACTATTTGTTCCCGACAACGACCCACTACTATTCTACCGCTCGATAGCTCAAACCTCGAAAAAGATTCTAAAGTCAGGTGGTAAACTCTATTTTGAGATATACGAACTACTATCGGCAGAGATGATAGATATGCTTGAAGGTGAGGGATATAGCGATATAACCCTACGCGAAGACTTTAGAGGTAAACCACGAATGATATGCGCAACACTACAATAGAGAAACGCCAATCAACACCACGCGAGAAGAGACCTAAGAGCGCAACCCAAGCCCTTCAGTCACTAATGCGCCTATGCGCTCGCGCCGAGAAATCCTCGGGCGATGCACTGCGCCTTATGCGTGGCTGGGACGTACCAGAGGCAGAGCGCGAGGGAGTGCTAAACAAACTCATCGAGCAACGCTTTATCGACAACAGACGCTATGCCGAGGCATACGTGCGCGAAAAGAGTAACCTCTCGGGCTGGGGCGCGCGCAAAATCGCATTCCAACTACGTCAAAAAGGTATAGATAAGGAGATTATCAACTCCACCCTTGCCACACTTGATAGCGATGCACAACTCGAACAACTTACTGCAAAACTGGAGCGCAAGATGCGCACTACGAAGGCGGCAAACAACTATGAACTAAGAGGCAAACTCCTCCGTTATGGTATGAGCTTAGGCTTCGATTACGAAATGACACGTAGCGCAATCGACAAAATTACACCCGAGGAGTAACAAAAATTTTGCAAATCAATATATTTTGCTTACTTTTGCACCGCAAACGCGCCAAATGCTGCATACACAATGTTAAAGACAAGTAAATCAGCGGCGTGGTTTGCCATAAAAAAGGATGGTTCCGTAGCTCAGCTGGATAGAGCAACAGCCTTCTAAGCTGTGGGTCGTGGGTTCGAATCCCGCCGGAATCACGAGCGCAAAGCGCAACAAGAAAGCCACTCGAAAGAGTGGCTTTTGTTGTGTCTGCGACCGTGGGAACTTGTTCACAAAAGGTTGCTGATATAACAAAAATAGCCGTACAAAGTACGGCTTTCTTGTTGCACATTGCCGAGGATTCCAAGGGAAAGGCGTTAAGCGAAGCAGACCTTGGTCTGCGAAGTAGCCAATCCCGCTCTGGTAGGCATATGTTGCCGAGCCGACGCAGTGAAAAACGAGCAAAGCGAAGTCAATCACTTTGCAAGTAATGTTTGCGCTCACTATGCCGAGGATTCCAAGGGAAAGGCGCTAAGCGAAGCGACCATCGGGAGCGCAGTAGCCAATCCTGCCAAGCACATAAAACCGGAATAAATCACAAGCATAGCCAATCACACTATCAGTTCTGCTGTCAATTTCATCTATTTATTTTTCCAACTTTACAGTTTGATATATCTTCACGCTGATATCATACAACCATTCAAACGCTTTTATCCATTCGTCTTTATTGTCAACATCAAACTCCTTTTCGGTAAGAATTCTTTTATGTTTCTTCTCACCACGCCATTCCAACTTAGAACCTATAGACGTTTCTAATGCCTGCTTATTTGATAGAAGCTTATTAAATAGCTCGTCACCGTCTGTAATATATAAACTTGCCGTAATTTGCTTCTTTTGTCTGCTTGCAGTCAAGCAAATATGACATTGAGAGGAGCCTATACTCAAATCATACCAATGTTGAGCATAAGGTTTTCTGAGTGAAAACGACTTTGTAAATGCACTATTTGTATATGCATTACGGTTAAATTCTGACCAAAATTCATACTGAAGATTTGCCGTATCAGACATGGTAGCAACAGACTTAGCCCCTTTTTTTATTATATTAGTATCAGGATCAATTGGTTGATTATTCTCATACTCTGTTATCTCAGCGTCATCCAACATTGTAGCCATTCGTTTCAAGATATTCAATGCTTCGCTTGGGGTAATATTGAAAAATTCTCTATTCTGTCGAATTCGCAAATCGGTAAGGCTATCAATAGTTTGATGAACAGCCTTCTCAACTTCCGAATACTTTACCGTTTTAAGCGTTGCATAAATCTCAAATGGCAATGGTACAGCGGTGTTATCCAACTCTTTTGAGCGAATATCCACAGGGCGAGAACTCTTACCAATCTTTACCCAATCCTCCTTAAAACTCGGATTGGTCAATATATACACATAACCGGCTTCTTTCATAGAATTTGTAGTTTGAATCACACAAAGTTATAAATATTTCCAAACTTTACAAATTAACGCATTCTGCAATCCGATGAAATCGGGCGCAATTCGATGCAATTCTTTTCCCGCAGCAAATCAAATTCCAAACGAAGAGAGCATGTTGTGACCAACTTTTCACTTTCACGAAAAAGGTTACGAATTCTTCGCAGAACACTGGAGCGATAGGTTGCTACCAATACCAACCAGAAGTGTAACGACTATCTAAAAGAGATAGCGGCGATATGCGGAATCGAGAAGCGATTGACCTTCCACCTCGCTCGATACGCCTTCGCCAATATTATTCTTCTTAGTTATTTTTTGTCTTCTTCTCGGGTGCAAGTTCTACAATTTTGTCGTGCAATTGCTCAGGCAGACGCTGCTTGTAGAAGCCTGCCTTTCCGGCAGGAACATTGATTGCGGTGAGTGCTGAACATTTATCAAATACTCGTTCTTCAATTTTAGTTTCTCCTCGTCCGTAAGACCATCGTACTGCAATCTGCGAGTAGTGCCTTTCGGCGAATATCCTACTTTTCCACGATAAGTTGGTGAAAAGGTTTCGGTAGAATAGACTCAAGATGATCCCTATTACCGTGTATCTCTTTGAGCGAGGTGCAGCCGTAGAATATCGAATCTTTTGCATCTGTAGCCAGCCAGCCTCTTTTCTCTTTGCACAGCACAACACTCTTCGGAATAGTGATTGTCGTAAGGGCGCTACAGCGGAAGAATACATCATCCAGAAGTTTTGTGGTAGTACGAACATTTCGCTCTATTACCACGCTCTTTAGAGATGTACATTGTGAGAATGCATTATCACCAACGTACTTAACACTACCAGGTATAACAATACTCTCCAACCCAACCGCATCAACAAAAGCGCGATCATCAAGCACACGAACCTTTTTTAGGTCAACACTCTTGAGTGAATTGCAATTCACAAATGCAGATGCCTCAATTGTCTTAACGCCAGCGAGATCAACACTCTCAAGCGCTCTACAATTCTCAAAGGTATGACGCTCCAAGCGTTTAAGTCCTTTTGGCAGTGCGATGTTTTTGAGTGAGGTGCAGTCCTTAAATGAGTTTGACCCAAGTTGAGTTATAGAGTCCGACAGAGTGATATTCTCGAGAGAGGTACAACCACGGAAAGCATCATCTCCAATCTCCTCAACAGTGTTGGGCAGAATGATATTCTCGAGTGCACTACAACCCGCAAATGTCCATTCGTCGATATGTGTCACGCCCTCGGGGATAGTAATACTCTTGAGCGACGAACAACCACTAAATGCTTGTTTAAAGATTTTAGTAACACCTGTCGGGATTGTTACCGACTCAAGAGATGTACACCCGTTAAAAACATACAAGTCAACTTTGGTTACACCTTTAGGAATCACAACACTCTTGAGTGCAGTACAACCTTTAAATGCACTACCACCAATCTCGGTTACGCTATCAGGAATTACGATATTTTCAAGCGAACAACAGCCATTAAATGCATCATCACCAATCTCGACTACGCTATCCGGAATTACAATATTCTCAAGCGAACAACAGCCATTAAATGCCCCATAGCCAATTAGGGTAATGCCTTTCGGAATTACAATGCTCCTAAGCGTAGTAAACCCTTTGAACGCCGACGAGCCAATCTCTGTAACTCCTTCGGGGATGACATACTCGGTTATATTTGCAGCCGCTACGGCTACAAGTTTACCGTTCTCGATTATCTCCGACCTTTTATCTTCTTGCGATATTCCAGATATGTTCTTTAGAGAGATGCAACCATCGAATACGGCATTATCCAACTTTGTATCGCTGTTTGCGATAGTAACGCTCTCCAACGCAGTGCAATTTGCAAATGCTTTATAGCCAATATCTATAACGCTTGCAGGTATGGCAATAGATGTCAGGTTCGTACAATGTTCAAATGCCCATCTTTCAATCCTTGTGACGCTATCGGGAATAGTAATGCTTGTTAGTCTGCTGCAACCACTGAATGCGCTACTTCCAATCGAAGTAACGCCATCGGGAATTATAATAGACTCAAGAGATTCACAACCGTAGAATAGACGGTCTTCTATGCGTGATAGTCCCTTGGGCAGTGTGATGCTTGTCAGCGATTCACACATGCTGAATGTTTCATAAAGATCATTAACCGAGTCAGGTAATGTTATGCTTTTGAGAGAGATACAATCACAAAATGAATTAAGTATAGTAGTAACACCATCTGGAATTACCACCTTCTCCAGTGATTTGCAACCTTGAAAGGCACGAAGACCAATTTCTGTTACGCCCTCCGGTATAAGTACCGTGCCTATGTCGTTGCAATATCTGAATGCATTTTCTCTAATTTCTGTTGTGCCGCTCTTTATGCGTACGGTATATGGCTTCGGAATATCGATGCCGAATTTCTCCTCTAACTTTGCAACCGCAGTATAGAGCGAGCGTGTAAGTGCCGCTGACTCAACAACATATTTGCCGTCGAGCATTTCGGGTTCTTTCTTTGCCATAGTATAAGTTTATGTTTAACACAAGTACAAAATAGATACTTTTTAGAACATTTCAAAAAAATGCGATGTTGTACCCTATTTTGTATAATGTCTTGTTGCTATTTCTAATTAACCAGTCTATTTTAGTTCACACCCCTTATATTTACGGAGTGTATCTTTGCGACACTGCTCCAGCATCTTCTGCAGTTTTTCGGTGTCGCGTTCAAATACTACGCACTCGCCATAGTTATCGGCAAAGCTGTCGCCCTCCTCCATAAAGCATTTTACCGCATCTGCCGGAATCTCTCGTTCTGGCTCGATAACACTCTTTATGGTCTCGGCTATATCTTTTGCCACAAGTAGATGGCTATTGCTATAGACCAATATCTCGTAGCCCATACGCATAGTCAAGGTGTTGCAATCTTCGCCACCACCCATA
>JAZQYM010000061.1:0-13984 GCA_045633525.1 Alistipes sp.
CTGAACAACCACGTTACCCTGGATACCATTCTCAAGAGCAATCTGTGGATACTTTACGTTCTGCTGCACCCAGTTACGGAACTCAGGAAGACCGCCACCACGGAACTTAGGCATCTCCTCTACGGTGAAGAAGATCTCCTCCTCAACGATATCCTCCTCCTTCTCCTCGATAATCATCTCGAAGTCGTCGAACTCGTCAGCATCCTCCACGAAGACGATGTTTGTCTCGATCTTCTGGTCGTTAGATACGATGTTAAGGACATCAGTTACAACCTGTGCCTGTGCCTTCTGCTGCTCAGGTGGTGTCTCTGGCTGGTCCTGACGTGTGTTATCAATCTGCTCCATCTCGGTAGTCTCACGCTTAGGAGGTGTGTACTCTCCTGCTGAAGGCTTAGAGTTGATAGAAAAAGCAAGGCCTGTAACACCCAATGCAATTACAAGACCAAAGAGCAAGAAAAGCATTCTCTTATCCTGAAGATCTGCTTTTGGTGATTTCTTAATCTCCATTTATAGTTAATTTTTTAGTTTTTAATTACTTATGCCGGTTGTGGTGCCTACATACGCACACTACACTACGCAAAGATATACATAAATTTCTAAAAAAAGTAATATTGCCCCTAAAAATATTTAATTTTTACTAACTTTGTCGTCGATATTATTATGCGCGTGCTATGGCAGATACCCCAAAAATAGAGCTATATGGAGCATCTTTAGAGCAGTTGAGGACTATTTGTGAGTCGCTTGGCTTGCCTCGTTTTGCCCCTAAGCAGATAGCCAAATGGCTGTATACTCGTTTTGTGACCGATATTGATGCGATGACCGACCTATCGAAGGTGGCGCGCGAAAAGCTCAAGGAGCATTGTGAGTTGGGTCTCTCTGCGCCATTAAAGGTATCAGTGTCGCAGGATGGTACGAAGAAGTACCTCTTCCGTACCTCGCAGGGCGAGTATATTGAGTCGGCACTTATCCCCGATGGCGAGCGTATGACGCTATGTGTGTCGTCGCAGGCGGGCTGCAAAATGGGCTGCAAATTCTGCGCTACAGGTCGTATGGGCTTCCGTCACCAACTCTCTGCTACAGAGATTATTAACCAGATTCTCTCGATTCCAGAGCGCGACAAGTTGACGAATCTCGTTTTTATGGGTATGGGCGAGCCGTTGGATAATATTGACAATCTGCTACGTACGCTCGATATTCTTACTTCGGAGTGGGGTATGGCGTGGTCACCAACGCGTATTACGGTATCTACGGCGGGTGTTGCCAAGACTCTGCCACGCCTTCTTGATGAGTCGAAGGTGCATATTGCGGTGTCGTTGCACAACCCATTCCCTGAGGAGCGTAAGGAGATTATGCCTATCGAGAATAGTTATTCAATTCGTGAGGTGTGCGATATCTTGCGTCGCTACGACTTTACTCACCAGCGCCGTGTCTCGTTTGAGTATATCGTGTTGGAGGGTATGAACTGCTCGATGCGCCATATCAAGGAGCTTTCGCGTTTGCTCGACGGTATCAAGTGTCGCATCAACCTTATCCGCTTCCACAAGATTCCCGACTCGCCATTCTACTCTCCTGAGTTGGAGCGCATTATCGAGTTTAGAGATACGCTTACGAAGCGCGGTATTCAGACTACACTTCGTGCCTCTCGTGGCGAGGATATAGAGGCTGCTTGCGGACTACTCTCCACCGCGGAGAAGAAATAACACCTTAAGGGTCGATGTATTATGAGAAGATTGTTTGCTATATTCGTGCTATTGATATTTGCCACAGGTTTTGCCTTTGGCCAAGAGAAGTGTGTGCAGCTCAAAAATGGATATATTGGAGGTGAACAGAGCATCATCCTCGACTGGAGCGATGGCACACTACAATGGTCGGCATATCACGACAACAAGGAGGTCGTTGCACCCTCACGCCTTGCTATGGTAACCGACCGAGGTGTGTGGGGCGAGAATATCACCCAAGCTAGCATTCAACATACCGACTACATATATTATAGCTGTACCGTTGTTGACTTTGGCGATTATAGCGTAGAACTTCGTGCATATCACAAAGGTGTTGCCTACCGTTTTATCTCAAACATTGAT
Source organism: Alistipes sp. (assembly GCA_045633525.1). Classification (GTDB taxonomy): domain Bacteria; phylum Bacteroidota; class Bacteroidia; order Bacteroidales; family Rikenellaceae; genus Alistipes. Next base: position 2,082 of record JAZQYM010000061.1, read on the forward strand.
GGCGACTATAAAATTATAGATGAGTTGGCCGAGTTCTCGTTCAACAAGAGGGATAAGGCGTGGGTTCCACACGTCAACTACCGCCCCGATGCAACATCGGACTACGCAACGCAATACGAGACATCATTCGAGAATACCTACACCCATACAACCCTCAAGGATATCGACTGGCGCAGACTCATCTTTGCGCCAATTGTTGTAGAGCATAAAGGCATAAAGACATGGATATCAGAGTCTAATCTCGAAGATTATCCAGGCATGTTCCTATCAAATAGAGATGGCGATGGCATCCTCGACACCGAGTTTGCACCACGCCCCAAGGAGGTGGAGCAGGGCGGTCACAACATGTTGCAGGGCATGGTAAAGTCGCGCCACGACTATATCGCCGATTGCCACGGCTCTCGCACCTTCCCTTGGCGAGTTGTAGCTATGGGCAAGGAGGACAGAGATTTGATAAGCAACCACGCCCTCGTGTGGGAGCTTGCCGACGAGTGCCGCTTGGAGGATACCTCGTGGATTAAGCCTGGCAAGGTAGCCTGGGAGTGGTGGAACGACTGGGGCTTGGAGGGCGTAGACTTCACACCTGGCATCAACAATGAGACATATAAATATTATATAGATTTCGCATCACGCTACGGCATTGAGTATGTTATCCTTGACGAGGGTTGGTCGGTTAAGGGCGAGGCAGACCTTATGCAGGTAGTCCCCGAGATTGACATTAAGGAGTTGGTTGACTACGCTGCCGAGCGCAATGTTGGCATTATACTTTGGGCGGGCTACTGGGCGCTAAACAGAGATATTGAGGGCTTATGTAAGCACTACTCCGAGATGGGCGTTAAGGGTTGGAAGGTTGACTTCCTCGACCGCGACGACCAGGAGATGGTGGAGTTTGTCTACGACCTTGCCGAAGTAGCAGCGAAATACTATATGCTCGTTGATTATCACGGTGTTTACAAACCCACAGGACTAAACAGAACCTACCCCAACGCCATCAACTTTGAAGGTGTACACGGCCTTGAGACGATGAAGTGGCTCGGTGCGGAGCACGACCAGATAACCTACGATGTGACGATTCCATTTATTCGTGGTGCAGCAGGTCCTATGGACTATACGCCGGGTGCTATGCGCAATGCCGCAAAGGGTCACTACTACCCCGACTACTCACGTCCCATGAGCCAGGGCACACGCTGCCACCAGCTTGCGATGTATATCGCCTACTATGCACCACTAACGATGCTCTGCGACTCGCCTACCAACTACGAGAAAGAGCCCGAGTTCACCAAGTTCCTCGCCGAGATACCCACCAAATGGAACCTTGGCAAGCAATTCTCGAAGGACAGCAAGATAGGTGAATATGTGCAGGTTATGGCAGATAATCACATCGACACAGACGAGGCAAGTCGCGAGTGGTATATCGCAGGTCTTAATGGCCATAAGGCACGCAAAGCAACCATTCAACTGTCACCCGAGTATAGGGTCAAAAGCGTTGAAGTCTATGTAGATGGCGACAATGCAAAGCGTGATGGCTCAGATTACAAGCGCTACACCATTTCCGAAGAGGAGTACAACAAAAATAAGGGCGTTATAAAGGTTAAAATGGCCCCCGGAGGTGGCTTTGTGATAAGACTTACAGGATACTTCAACCCTCGTGTATCGATAAATAACTAAGCAGATGATGAAACTACGACTTACGATAATAGCACTTTTACTCTCGTGCCTGACACTCTCGGCGCAGGAGAGAGATTATACCGAGTGGGTAGACCCATTTATAGGTACTGCCGACTACTCGGTGACCCATCCAGGCGCTATTGTACCACACGGTATGATGGCGGCTGTGCCTTTTAATGTAACAGGCTCTACGCTCAATCGCTATGATAAAGATAATCGCTGGTGGTCAGCACCATACGATGTGAGAAACAGATATAGCGTGGGCTTTGCACATGGAGCGCTTAGTGGCGTAGGATGCCCTGAGTTAGGTGCTATCATCACGATGCCTACCGTAGGCGAGATTAAGCCCGATAGATACGACCACGGCTCCACCTATTATGAGGAGGTTGCCGAGGCGGGTTACTATGCTACGACCTACGAGAAGTATGCTGTACGTGCTGAGGCTACAGCATCGGAGCGTGCATCGGTAGAGCGCTACACCTTCTTGGAGGGTGGCGAGGCAAATATCATCGTCGACTTGGGCACATCGCTATCCAACGAATCGGGAGCGATGTTGCGACGTGTTAGCGACACCGAGGTCGAGGGTATGCGTCTACTTGGTACCTTCTGCTACACCAATCAGGCGGTCTTCCCTGTCTATTTTGTTGTGCGCATCAACAAAGAGGCAGTGAAAACTGGCTACTGGAAGCTGCAACCCGAGATGACGGGTATTGAGGCGCAGTGGTCTGGCGATAGTGGCGAGTATAAACTCTATGAGAACTACAGCCGCGAGATGATGGGTAACGATATCGGTTTCTACTTCTCGTTGGGCGAGGTTGAGCCTGGTACTGTTGTCGAGGTGCGTGTTGGTATCTCCTATACCTCGATTGAGAATGCTCGTAAAAACCTAAATGCCGAGGTTGGTAGTCGTGGCTTTGGTAATGTTCGAGATTTGGCGCAAGATAAGTGGAACGAGGCTCTCGGCAAGATTCGTGTTACGGGAGGCTCGGATGATGACCGCAAAATATTTTATACGGCTCTATATCACTCGCTTATACATCCTAATATCGTTAGCGATGTAAATGGCGAGTACCCAAAGATGGAGAGCGGTGCTACGGGTGTAGCGAAGGATTATGATCGCTATACGGTCTTTTCTCTATGGGATACCTATCGTAATGTCCACCAGTTGCTGACCCTTGCATATCCCGATGTGCAGATCGATATGATTCGCTCGATGGTAGATATGTCGAAGGAGTGGGGCTGGTTGCCTCGCTGGGAGTTGTACGGCAGGGAGACCTTTACAATGGAGGGCGACCCAGCTATTCCAGTGATTGTGGATAGTTACCTTAAGGGTTTGCGCGACTTCGATGTATATGGCGCTTACGATGCTATGAAGCGTTCTGCGACGACCGAGGGTAAGAGTAACCCTATTCGCCCGGATATCGATCCATATATTGAGAAGGGATATATTCCCGTTGGTCTCTTTGCGCAGGATATGTCTGGCGATAACTCTGTGTCGCACGCCTTGGAGTACTATGTGGCGGATAATGCTCTTGCCAAGTTTGCACGCGCTATGGGCGAGGAGGAGTTTGCAAAGCAGATGGAGCAGCGCGCTTCGGGCTGGAAGAACTACTACTCCAAGGAGTATGGCTCGCTACGACCTATTGATATGAATGGTAACTTTATCACCCCATTCGACCCTGAGGCGGGAGCTAACTTCTCGAATACCATAGGCTTCCACGAGGGTAGTGCTTGGAACTACACCTTCTTTGTACCACACGATGTGGAGGGTCTTATAAAGATTATGGGTGGTAATAAATCATTTACCGAGCGCTTATGGTATATCTTTGATAATGGATTGTATGATCCTACCAACGAGCCAGATATCGCCTATCCATATCTCTTTAGTCGTATCAGTGGTGAGGAGTGGCGCACGCAGCAGCTTGTTAAGCGCTTGCTCGACGAGAACTATACCACAGCACCCGAGGGTCTGCCAGGAAATGATGATACGGGAACGATGTCAGCATGGGCGGTATTCTCGATGATGGGTATCTACCCCGACTGTCCAGGCGAGCCATATTACACTATCACCACGCCACGCTTCGATAAGGTTGAGATTGATACGGCGAATGGCACGATCGTTATTGAGTGTCAGGGTAAGGGTGATTATATAGAGTCGGTAAAGCTTGGAAATAAGGGACTTAACCGTTCCCGCATCTCGCACGACGAACTTATGAAGGGAAAAATATTAAAACTAAAACTCAAATAGAATGAAAGCAAGATTTTTTGCGCTTATGGCAGTAGCTGCCATATTTGCAGGTTGTTCTGTACTACGTAAGGCGGATAACGGTGCTGTGGCTCCTGCCGCAGAGGACTACGTTGCGGCGGTAAATCCAAAGATTGGTTCGGGTGGCCACGGCCATGTATTTGTGGGTGCTAATGCCCCATTCGGTTTGGTGCAGGTAGGTCCTACAAGCATCACTCAGGAGTGGGATTGGTGCTCTGGCTATCACGATTCGGAGAATAGTGTTATCGGCTTCTCGCACACCCATCTCTCTGGTACAGGTTGTGGCGACTTGTTCGATGTTACGCTTATGCCTGTAACGGGCGAGGTTGAGTATGGTCGTGGTCGCTTGGGTGATTACACCACAGGTTTCTGGTCGGAGGCTGACCGTACAAAGGAGGTTGTTGAGCCAGGTTACTACTCAGTGCCTCTTACACGCTACAACATCGTTGCTGAGATGACAGCTACGGAGCGTGGCGCTATTCATCGTTATACCTTCCCTAAGAGCGATGAGGCGGCTATTATCCTCGACCTTGTGCACGGTGGTTGCTTCGACCGTCCTGAGGATCTCTTTGCTGAGGCTGTAAGCGATACGCGTATCGTGGGTCGCCGTCATAGCTGGGGTTGGTCAAACAACCAGAAGGTCTACTTCGTGATTGAGTTCTCAAAGCCATTTGAGAGTGTTGAGGCTATTACCGAGTATGGCTACTACTACCGCATTAACTTCAAGGCTGACGAGGGTGAGCAGATTGGTGTTAAGGTAGCTTTGTCTTCAACAAGTCCTGAGGGTGCGGAGCTTAACTTCAACGCTGAGGTAGCAGCAAAGGAGTTTGACCAGGTGCGCAAGGAGACACGTGCAAAGTGGCAGAATGAGCTTCGCAAGATTCGTATCTTCGGTGCAACAGAGGAGCAGAACGAGATTTTCTATACAGGTATGTACCACATGTACGTAGCACCATCACTCTTCTCAGATGTTGATGGCACATACCGTGGTGCTGATAATGAGATTCACCAAAATCCTGGCCACGATACCTACACAACATTCTCGTTGTGGGATACCTATCGTACTAAGCTTCCATTGATGACTATTACACACCCAGAGCGTATGGACGATGTTATTAACACTATGATTAACATCTACGAGGAGCAGGGCTTCCTACCTATCTGGCACCTTTGGGGTTGGGATAATGGTTGTATGGTTGGCTCTCCAGGTATTATCGCAGTTTCGGATGCTGTGGCAAAGGGTATCGATGGTATCGATGCAGAGCGTGCTTGGAAGGCAATCTACGACTCTTGTATGCACGATATTCGCGGTGGTCGCTACCGTAAGGCTTATGGCTATATGCCTAACGACTTGCAGGGCGAGTCTATTGCTCACGATATGGAGTTTGCTATTGCCGATGCTGCAGCTGTTGAGGTTGCTCGTATGCTTGGTAAGAGCGAGGAGGAGGCGTACCTCGAGCAGCGTAGCCACTCTTGGATGAACTACTTTGACCCAACTACAGGCTTCGTGCGTGGCAAGTCCTCTACAGGCGAGTGGCGCGAGGACTTCAATCCATTCAACGCATCGCGTATCGCTAACGAGTATTGCGAGGGTAACGCTTGGCAGTACACTTGGCTTGTACCTCAGGACCTTGACCTCTTGGTTGAGTGTTTCGGTGGCATAGAGCAGACTATCGAGCGCCTTGATGGCCTCTTCACTGCAGATTCGAAGATGGAGGGTGAGGATGTGACTCCAGATATCTCAGGTCTTATTGGTCAGTATGTTCACGGTAACGAGCCAAGCCACCATATCGTCTACTTCTACACTATGTTGGGCAAGCCATGGAAGGCTGCGGACCTTATCTACGAGATTTGCGACACGATGTACTCTACCGAGGTTGACGGTCTTTCGGGCAATGAGGATGTGGGTCAGATGTCGGCATGGTATATTATGACTACGCTCGGTTTCTACCCTGTAGAGCCTGCTGCGGGTAAGTATGTTCTTGGTGTACCATTGGTTGACCGCGCAGAGATTGATGTTGCTGGTGGTGAGTTTGTTGTGGAGCGTAAGGGTTACAGCGAGGAGGCGCGTTATGTCCAGAGTGTGAAACTTAACGGCAAGGCTCTTGATCGCAACTATATCACCCATGAGGAGGTTGTTGCGGGTGGTACTCTAACATTCCAGATGGGCACTGAGAAGAGTGTTTGGTATTAAACTTTGAGGGGGGATTCCTGCGAATTTGCAGGTTCCCCCGCAAAATAGTTCACAAAAGTTGCACGAATTGGGCGAAAGTTTGTACTTTTGCGCGGTATTTCAAGAGTGAAATATATAATATTTAGTTTCGTATTAAACGGATTATTTGTTAATTTTTGAATTGATATGGGTCTATCTCTCTCTTCTCGTTCGATTCTTGTGGGTATCAAGGAGTATATCTTGATGACCTTCGGTATGTTCTGCTATGCCTTTGGTTGGCTTATGTGTGTGCTTCCAGCAGGTGGTATGGGTGGTGGTGCTGCAGGTTTGGCAACACTTATTAACGCTATCCTTCCTGAGTCGGTAACAGGATTCCTTACAATTGGTACGTTGGTGTTTATCATCAACTGCGTACTTCTTGTACTCGGTGTTATTATCATCGGTTGGAAGTTTGGTGTCAAGACACTATACTGCATCCTTATGATGTCTGTGATGTTCAATGTCGTAGAGTCATTCCTTCCAGCAGATTTGATGGTGAATATGTTGCAGGGTGTTGATGCTTGGCGTCTTTTGTTGGTTGTGCTTGGTGCAGCATCTTGTGGTTTGGGTATTGCGGTATCCTTTATGCAGGGTGGTTCAACAGGTGGTACCGATATCGTAGCAATGATTATCAATAAGTTCCGTACTGTAAGCTACGGTAAAGTGTTGCTTATGACCGATTGCGGTATCCTTATCTCATCAGTATTCCTTACTACTGCTGTGAGCATTGCTGTAGATGTTGAGACTGCAGAGGGTATTAAGGCGATAATCCCAGAGCTCCCTACGCAGATTGTGCCTTTGTCACCAGATGCCTTTGCTCGTATGATCTACGGTTTCATTATGATTGCAGTTATCGGTTACACTGTAGACTTCGTACAGTCGGGTAACCAGCAGTCTAACCAGATTATGATTTTCTGTAAGGACTACGAGGCTATGGCAGATATGATTAACACTAAGGCTCACCGTGGTGCTACTCTTATCGATGCTATGGGCTGGTACACTAAGACTCCATCTAAAGCGGTTATGGTGGTTTGCCGTAAGCGCGATACATCAATGATTTTGAAACTCGTAAGAGAGCAGGATCCTAATGCATTCCTCACCGTTGGCTCAGTAATGGGTGTTTACGGTCAGGGCTTCGATGCTTTGAACAAGCTCTAATAGAGCATTTTACTAAAATAGACTGCTGCGATGTTGTACGCACAGGTAGTTCTCCCGCTGGCACAGCCAATGTACACTTTTTCGGTGGATGAAAAGTTGGGTGTGGGCGTGGGTGACGCTGTGGTGGTGCAATTTGGCAGCAGTCGTTTTTATACCGGTATAGTCTGGAGCATCACAGATGAGCGCCCCGACTATCCGCGTATAAAACCTATCCTAAAGCGACAGTATAGTACGCCACTTGTAAGTGTCGAAACCAGGACTCTTTGGGAGTGGATTGCCGAATACTATATGACCTCGGTTGGCGAGGTTATGCGTATGGCATTGCCCTCGTTGGCTAAGCCCTCGGCTACAAGTTTTGCCGAGATTGATGAACATACACTCGATGTGCCTAAGGAGAGCTATATTGCCCTTTGCGAGGAGCTACGTAGTGAGGCGGGCTTAGCGGAGTATGTCTCGCGCCACTCGCGCCGTGCACCCCGTCGAACAGAACTCCTTGATATCATCGCAGCTACAGCTTCGGAGCGTGGTTGCGAGAATGGTTTTGTGCCCCGAAGATTGCTAAATATCCCAAGCGATCAACTCTTGTCGTTGCGCAAAAAGGGGCTTATAACCTCCCAAGAGCGCGATATTAAGGGTGCTGAGTGTGGTGGTGGCTTCCTATGTCCAACACTCTCTCGGGCCCAGAATGTAGCCCTTGATGCTATTCGTACAGCACATAATGAGTCGAAGGTGGCACTGCTACATGGAGTTACGGGCTCAGGTAAGACAGAGATCTATGTACACCTTATAGCCGAGCGCCTTATGCGTGGCGAGAGTGTGCTGATGCTTGTGCCTGAGATTGTTATCACCTCGCAACTTGTGGAGCGCTTGGAGCGCATTTTTGAAGGTCGTGTTACAACTTACCATTCACGCCTTACGCCACTGCGTCGTGGTCGAACATTCCTGCGTTTGGCAGCCTCTACGGGTGGAGAACTTATCGTAGGCGTGCGCTCATCTGTTTTTCTTCCATTACCACGCCTCGGTCTTATTATTGTCGACGAGGAGCACGATGCCAACTATAAGCAGAGCGATATGGCGCCACGATATAATGCGCGCGATATGGCTGTTGTTATGGGGCGTATCTATGGCTCAGCAGTGGTGTTGGGTAGTGCTACGCCATCGTTGGAGAGCTATGTTAATGCTCTCTCGGGCAAGTATGCCTACGTTGAGCTTACCGAGCGCTGGGGTGATGGTGTTCTTCCAGAGGTTGTGGTGTCGGATACAATCCGTGCCGTAAAGCGCGGTGAGCGACGCACGCACTTCAACCGCGATTTGATACTCGATGTAGAGCGCGCTCTTAAGGGTGGTGACCAAGCTATTTTGTTTCAAAATCGTCGCGGCTATGCCCCATATATTCAGTGTCGCACGTGTGGTTACTCACCTCGTTGTCCTCACTGCAATGTGACCCTTACGCAGCATAAGGCGACTTCACGTATGGAGTGCCACTACTGCGGTTATAATATACCTACGCCTAACCAGTGTCCTAACTGCCAGGTGCAGGATCTCTCGCTTATGGGCTTTGGTACGGAGAAGGCTGTGGAGGAGATTTCGCGCCTCTTTCCCGATGCTCGTGTTGATCGCTTGGATGGCGATACTTCGACCTCGGAGCGTGCCTTTAAGAGCATTGTCGAGCGCTTTGAGGCGCGCGAAACAGATATCTTGGTAGGTACACAGATTGTAACTAAAGGCTTTGATTTCGAGGGCGTTGCTACGGTGGGTATTCTCAATGCCGACAATCTCTTGTCTGCTCCCGATTTCAGGGCGTCGGAGCGTGCCTTTCAGCTTATGATGCAGGTGGCAGGTCGAGCTGGTAGACACAACGACCGCGGACGTGTCATTATCCAGACAGCACAGCCCAAACATCCAGTAATTCAGTTTGTTGCCTCGGGCGATTATCATGGTATGGCTCGCGTGGAGCTTGCCGAGCGCAAGAGCTTTGGCTATCCTCCATATTCGCATCTTGTGCGTTTGTTGCTTCGCTCGGAGGATTATGAGCTTCTGCGTCGCGCTTCACACTATGTGGCTACCCTTATGCGTCAAAAGTTCGGTGCTCGCGTCATGGGTCCCGTTTCCTCTGCTCTGGAGATTCTGCGCGGTGAGCATCGCTCGGAGGTGCTACTTAAAATTGAGGTCGGAGCCTCGATGCAACGTGCGCGCGGTATGATTGCCGATGTGTTAAAGCAGGCGGCAGAGAACAAGGAGTATAAGGGTGTAAAAATCGTTGTCGATGTCGATAGTTGGTAAGATCCTCAATGCCTTCAGCACACTAATCTTAGGTGATGGCTGTATGATATGCGGTGGCTATGCCGAGGATAGGGAGCATCGTATATGTACCAAATGTAGAATATCGATACCACTTACGAACTATGTCTTCGATGAGGATAATCCTGTCAAGGAGCGCTTCAGTGCCTTTGCCCCTATTTCCCGTGCCTCGGCACTCTATTTCTATGATGTTGACCCAATGTGGCGTGAGGTAATACACCGCTGCAAGTATCGTGGGCAGTGGAAGCTTGCATATAATATGGGTCGCTGGTATGGTGCTATATTGCGTGAGTCGGGTCTCTATGATGATATAGATGTTATTGTGCCGATTCCATTGCATCCCATCAAGCGTATAAAGCGTGGCTATAACCAGTCCTACTACGTAGCAAAGGGTATATCGCGTGAGTTGGGTGTTGGGGTTGATAATAGCTCGATTAAGCGCGTTGTAAATAACCCCTCGCAGACCACCAAGAGTGGTACTATGCGCTGGCAGAATGTGGAGCATATTTTCAAAGTGCGCCACCCCGAGCGCCTGCGCCATAAGCATATCCTTATTGTCGATGATGTGCTAACTACGGGCGCTACGATTTCATCGTGTATCACAGCTATATCGGCACTTGTACCCGATTGCCGTATATCCATCGCCTCACTCGCCACACCAAGCTACCACGCGCTGAGGTAGACAATCAAAAGTGAAAAGTGAACTTTGTTTGTCACCCTGAGGAGGGGCTTAAATTAATTAGTAATTAGTAGTGAGTAATTAGTAATGGTTAAAAGGCTTTGCCTTTTTGATAAAAAGAGACGAGAGGGACGAAAGAGACGGAAGAGACAACAGCGAGGTCGGGTATCACAGAAATCTCCCTGCCGTCTCTGTTGTCTCTGTTGTCTCTGTTGTCTCTGCTGTCTCTGCTGTCTCTGCTGTCTCTGCTGTCTCTGCTGTCTCTGCTGTCTCCCAATAATTAATCTCGCGCGAAGCGCACCATACATTACTAATTACTCTTTACTCACTACTAATTAAATAAATAATACCCGCGCTATTTTTCGCTTGTTTCAAGCGACAGCTGCGCTGTGGGGATAGTGGGTAGTGTGGGTATAATGGGGATTTACCCAGTGTCCCCAGTGTCCCCAGGCTCCCCAAAAACAACGGGTATTAAAAATAATATCCGCGCTACGGTTGGGTAGCGCGGGTATCAAAGTAAAACTCAGTGTTACCTCTGACTAAAAGTTGTAACCCTCAATAGCAGACGCATACTCGCTCCAACCACTTGCACTCTTATATGCCTCTACCGACTCCATAGGGACATAAATCTTACGACCTGAGGCGTTGTTTGAGAACATATGAGAGCCTCCCGCTGGCGGTGTTGTAGCCTTGCAATATACACTTGTAAGGCTGCTGCACTTATAGAATGTATACTCTCCAATCGAAGTTACGCTATCAGGAATATTTACACTTGTAAGGCTGCTGCAATCAGAGAATGCACTATATCCAATTGTAGTTACGCTATCAGGAATAGTTACACTTGTAAGACTGCTGCAATCACGGAATGCATTATTTGGAATTAGGGCTATTTTACCAACAACGACCAATGTGCCAACACCATTATCATAACTATTGCTAATAATAGGCAATTTAGATGAAGTAATGGTGTTGCCATCAGTTGTGGTATACTCAATTGTTGTAGTGTCTGGACAGTTTTGACCATTGGTGTAGATACTATCTTTATAACCCCAAGCCGATTTATAGAGTTCAACACACTCTTCATAAACATATATTCTTCGTCCATTTGCATTGAGATTAAATACATAATAACCACCTAATGATGGAGGTATAGTAGCATTACAATACACCTTTTTAAGGCTGCTGCACTCAGCGAATGCTTCCTCTCCAATCGTAGTTACACTATCAGGAATAGTTACACTTGTAAGGCCTTTGCAAAGACAGAATGCTTTAGATCCAATCGTAGTTACGCTATCAGGAATAGTTATACTTGTAAGGCTGATGCAATAATAGAATGCAGAATTTCCAATCGTAGTTACGCTATCAGGAATAGTTACACTTGTAAGGCTGCTGCAATTTTTGAATGCAGAATATCCAATCTCCGTTACGCTATCAGGAATAGTATATTCTGTAGCGCTACATCCAATGGCAAAATAGTTAAGTACGCCATCAATAATTAAGCATCTACCATCCTCTGATGCAAACTTACCATTAAACTCTTGTAGGCTGCTGCAACCATCGAAAGCATAATTTCCAATCGTAGTTACGCTATCAGGAATAGTTACACTTGTAAGGCTGCT
>JAZQYM010000062.1:0-32005 GCA_045633525.1 Alistipes sp.
CGCGCTATGCTCACACATACATGTATATGTGAACGCGCGAAGGATATGTCTTCTCTTACCGTAAATGAATTTCCTAGGTTCATCAGCGAGAACGACAAACACCTGCGTGTATATCTAATATTTCAGCAAATATAATAAAAATTTTTGGTAATTATCCAAACTTTTTAGAATACTTGATAAACGAAAATCGATATTTACATTACAAGCGAGCTATTGCTAATACAAAAGTATGTAAAATAGGAATATGACGAATTGTCTTTTGTTGTCTTTTGGAATACTACGACAAATCAAAACGCGCCGTTTAATGGCATCTTGTGCCACTATAGACTATTCAGCCTCGTATGGACGATAAGGCTGACGCGATATAAGCAAGGATTGGTAGAAATTAAACTCCTTCTGTGGAAACTTGGTTTGATAGAAGTATGGCAAGACTTTAGCCTGCTCCCAAAGAGCCTCTTGACATCTATTCACAGTGTGGGTGTAAAAATTCGTTGCGAGGGTATTAAGCTCTGGATCTTCGATAGTTACAAGATGCTCTCTTTGATAGGTTCCAAGCTCCTCCCAGAACGATATTATATTATTAGTGGCAAACTCATAATATACGGCACGCGAAATAGAGTCGCTTACCAACGCATAGATCTCCTCCACATCGCGCTCTATGCGTGATAGGAGTTGCTCACGAGAGCGAACCTCGTTACGCGCCTCAACCTTAGTCTGCACCAACAAAATAGTAGGCAAGATAAACAATAACGACACCACCAGATACAAAAACTGCTTACGAGGACGATGACGATGCGCCCACGCCTGCTGCAGTGCAACGATATTTGCGTAGCGTTTATCAGGGTTCAGATTACGGCACCGTGCCACAATACGGCGATACTTCGAACCGAAAAGCTCCGCCATAAGCACACCTATAGAGTATATATCACTACGGGCATCTATCTCTCCGCCCTGTCTCTGCAACTCAGGCGAAGCATAATGAGGCGTACAACCAAGCGTACGCAGAGCGAAATGGGCATCGTTATCCGCAAGACCGAAATCGATTAACTTCACGCTGCTATCAGCGCGAGTTACAAGGATATTCTCTGGCTTTAAATCGTTATGAATAACACCCCTCTTATGGAGATAGTCCACCGCCGAGAGCAACTCCTCAAAGAGCCTTATACAGCTCTCCTTTCGGGGTTGATCGATAAGGTACTCGGAAAGGGTGCAACCCTCGATATACTCCATCACAATACCAGCACCAACAGGGAGGTTTTCCTCGAAGGTGTAGATATGCACAATATGGGGATGGTCGCAGCCTATAGAGAGCTCATACTCGCGTTTTAGCACCGCAAGTTGGTGCTCACTGTTGTCTTTTGTTGTCTTTATCAGGAAGTACTTTCCAGCCTTGCTCGCACGATAGATCACAGCATACGCTGTGGCTCTCAACAACTTAAAATCATAAAAGCCACTCTGCGCAGTGCTATCCACCACCCTATCTTCGTATATTGTACTCTCCTCTGCCATAATCTCTATTTGCGATTTCAAAGATAATAAATTATTTTTGTATCACAATGGCAATTAAAAGTAATATACCACAAATCTCAGCTCTTCGCAAACGTATCGAGGAGCGCTTCGGCAAGCCACTACTCGTGCATGCCGACTTTCTATCGCTTGTTGCGGTCATCGAAATGGAGCAGCGACAGCATATCTCCGAGTCTACCTTAGAGCGCGTTTGGGGCTACTCCACAAGGGGCTACGACACTGTGTCATTGCGCACTTTGGATGTACTATCGCAGTATGGCGCAGGATGCTCGTGGATTAAGTTCTGCGAGAGCCTATCAGCTTCGTGCGAGTCAACACTCTTTAACATCGAGCGGGTAACCTCATCGGAGCTAACAAAAGGGGATTGTCTCTGCATAGGCTGGCTCCCAGATAGAGTATGTCAGCTACGCTACTTAGGCGACAACCGCTTTGTTGCCGAGAAGTGCGAGAACTCGAAGATGCAAAAGGGCGACACCTTCTCCTGTCTACAGTTTATATTGGGGAAGGAGGCGGTGTTAAGCGACTTCTGCCAAGCAGACTCTACACAAGCTCAAACCTATGTTGTAGGACAAAAGCATGGTCTTACAATGCTCTACATCATTAAGCCAAAGGCATAGGTTATACTACCGATACAAAACAAAAAGGGGTTGACTAAAAAGCAACTTAGCCAACCCTTTTAACTACCCACACTATAAAAAGCGCTCCAAAGTAGCCGCGGCACGTGTTGGTGCTGTAGGCATAGATGCTGGAAGCGTTGAGCGAGTATAGATAGATACATCCGACGAGTCGTTAGTAGCGGTCCAAGTCATTGTATCGCCAGCAATAGAGAGGTTGTAGCTTGCTCCCCATGCTATATTATCGGTATAGACACCGCTGATTACGCCATTTGAGATTGCTGCAGTACTCTGGAACACATCCCAATATAGGCTCTCGATACGCTGATAGAGCGTAATACCACCTGTAGCCGTGATATCCATATAGACCTCGAACGATGGTGTTGCACCACGCCATGAGGTTAGGTGCCATACGCCAGCGATAGATGATGTATCGCCACCAACTGGAGGCTCTGGAGTAATAGGAGTCTCGTTCTTAGGGGTTGTGATTGTAGCCACCTCCGACTCACGCACCTGACTCTGTGCTCCTGCCACGACAGTGACCTTAGCCTCGTATGTAGTATTGTCCTTAAGCTCGCTTGCAGGAATCAAGATACTACTATTTGCCGATGGAGCGTACTCCTCCCAAAGGTTAGTACCCTGAGCACGGAAGTAAATATTGGCTGTATAGTCGTTTGAAGCAATGCCGTCGTAATATACTGCAATATTACCAGCCTTAATGGTTATGCCATCGCCGTTGTACGATAGCGAAGGCTTTGAGATAGTTGCAGTAATCTGGGCGTATGTTGTCTTAAACGAGAAGTCATCTGTGGTTATAGGCGCTAAATCACCATCCTTTGGTGTGATAGTCACACGGTATGTGTAGTCGCTATTCTCCTCAAGGTAGCTATCGCCGCTCTTAGGTAGGCTAAAGCTTATCTTGCCGCTCTTAACACTGCTACCTGCCGCCTCAATCGCCGTCCAAGAGTTCGAGTCAGTGCGTGCATACTCCAACTTCACATAGGCAAGCGACTGCGACTCGCCATCCACAAGGTATGCCACATTCGTAAGGTTTACCGTAGCCTTAAGACCCTGAGCCACAACAGAGGTGTCGCACGTAACCGATTTTACGGGGATATGCACCTCCTTAGTAGTAAACATAAATATCTCGCTATTAGAGCCATACTCAGCACCGCCATCAATCACAACCTTTACCATATACGTAGTATTTGGCTCAAGGTCGTTGATTGCAAAGAGGTGAATAAACTGCGTATCACCAGCCATAGAGTCGGTAACAGCAACAGCATTCTCAGCCTCGCCACTCTTCCAATACTCCAAATAGATATTTGCATCCGTATAAAGCTCACCATCAACGGTCATATATGCCAACACCTCCACCGTAGCGCTACACTCCGTAGTCTCGGAGGTCACCGTGCCAAAACAGAAAGCAACTTCTGGCTTATATATATTCTCGATATCGCAACCTACGGCAACAAGGAGTGCGGCAAATATTGTATATAAGTATCTTTTCATCGTTTTATCATTTAGAATTACAACCAACCACCATTTGAGGCAACAGCGCCACGAACAACAATCTCAAACTCACGCTCTATAGCCATACCTCCCATAGAGTTGCCACCACCAACAGTAGTACCACCAGCGATAGCCTTGACCTTGATGCGACCCACACCTGGCTTTGTGCAGGTAATCTTTAGCATACCATTCTCAATTGTTGGGTTTGATGTGATACCAAGCGTGCTCTTAACATCTGAGCTAACCTCAACGCCCTGATAGGTCAAATCCTTATAGCCGTCACCGAAGTACTCGTCAAGCGATAGGTAGCTCTGCTCGCCAGTACCAACATACAAGCATGGCGTAGAGTCCATCTGCATAAGGAGCAAGTGAGCATCGATATAACCAGTACCAAGCTTACCTGAATAGTAGGAGATATCAACCTTATCGTAACGACCTGTGTCCCAATTATACACACCCTTTGTACCTGTCTGATACTGGTTAATATCGTGTACCGAAGTAAGAATCAGGTTCTTCAACTGCGCAGATGTAAGCTTCTTGCCCGTCTTTGCAGCATACGAGATAGCAAGGGCAGCACAACCCGTAACGTGAGGCGTTGCCATAGATGTACCCGCCATATACTCGTAACCATCACTATTAGCATACTCTACCGAAGTAGATGAAATTAGTTCGTACCACGCTGTGCTATCCTCACCACCAGGAGCACAGATATTTACACCTGGACCATAGTTAGTATAAATTGCCGCCGTATAGTTTGAGGTCATCGCCGACACACAGATATACTTATTATAGGCACCTGGGTAGATACTCTCGCTATACTCCTCATTACCAGCAGCAAAGAGCACTACACCACCATCGATAACACCCTCCAACTTGGCGTTAGCCTCGAAGTAGTCAACAGCATTTTTAATCTCGCTATCCCAACGCTCAAACTCGTTATCCGAAACGTATAAACCTGGTTCGTAACCCCAAGAGTTATTCGCCAAGACAGCACCATTATCGGTAGCATACATAAAGGCCTGAGCAATCTGGTGAGAGTAGCAGCCATCGTTACCCTCGAAAATCTGCAACGACATAATGCGTACACCATCCTTATTACCACTACCACCAGCAACACCGCAAGTAGAGAAGCCATTGTTATTCACAGCCGAGATAGTACCAGCCACGTGAGTACCGTGGTCGTCGGCTGTAACATTACCATTACCTCGAACAAAGTTATAGCCGTAGATATCGTCTACATAGCCATTGCCATCGTCGTCAACACCGCTCTTACCACTCTTCTCAGCCGTGTTAACCCACATATTATCAGCCAAATCCTTATGGTTATACATCACACCACCATCGATAACAGCCACGATAACACTTGGATCACCAGTACAATACTTCCACGCATTGAGCACATTGATATCTGCTCCCACCTTGGCAGTGGAGCTGATGCTACCATCGTTATAGTAGTGCCACATATACTCCAACTCAGGATCGTTGAAAGGCAAATTTGATGCTCGCGTAGGCTCTGGACGATTAGTCGTAACCTCCACACGCTTATACTCAGGGCGCTGGATATAGATACTGTACTCGATCTTCACCACGCGAGAATCCTGGGCAAGGCGCTCAGCAATAGCCCTTACATCTGCCTTCTGGTCGAACTTAAGCAGATACCAATCATCAAACGAACTCTTTGCGCGAGTCTCTGGACGAGGATAGAGCACACTTGCCTCAACATCGAGGTCCATAATCTCGCTAAAAATCTCAGCATCAACACCCTCGTCAAGGCGCACCATCAAGAAACCTTGCGCAGGCTCGGCGTTCACATTGACAATCTTACTCTCCGAAGTTATCTTCTTAGGCAACTCCCCCGTAGGGTCATTCACACAGCCCGCGACAAAGAGAGCCAATACTACAATAAGTGATAATTTTCTCATTCTTTGAACTTTGTATTTTAGTTTGCTTACATTTCAATGTGTGTCACCTCATCAATACCGTCGATAGCCGAGATGCTGCGAATAACCCTCTGCAACTCGCTCACGGACTGCACCATAAACTCGATGTTACAGATAGCAATGCGGTCGATATTCTCGGTTGCAAGCGAGGTCATCGTTAGATGCAACTCATTGGTAATGCAGTCGATAAGATCGATCATAAGGTGGTAGCGGTCGATACCCTGCACACGAATCTTCACAGGATAGAGGAAGGCGGGATTGGCATCGAAGGTCGCAGCTACGATAGAGTCGCCATACTCCGAGGCAAGGCGGATGATATCTGGGCAGTAACGCTTATGAAGCACAGTGTTACCGTCACTCTTTACAAATCCTATTACCTCATCCTCTGGTAGCGGATGGCAGTGTGGACAACGCTCATACTCCAAGCGTGGGAGATTAGCAAAGTAACCCTTCAAATATCGCTTAGCGCGGAAGGTATATACGTGGTCGAGCCAATCAGGGTGTGGCTTAGCATCCTCTGCAGTACCAATCTCTACTCTATCACCACGGCGCAACACCGTACGCAACGACATTAGCTTGCCATTAATACGAGCATACACCGCCTTCTCGCCTATCTGACTATGAATCTCGAAGGCAAAGTCCAACGCCGTAGCACCCTTCGGCAAGATTACACCACGTCCCTTAGGCGTGAAAACCATAATATCGTCGTTGTAGAAGGTCGAAGTGACACCCTCCATAAAGGCGATATCGTGGTTGTCGTGAGCCACCTCCTGAAGTATCGACTTAAACTTATCGAGCCACAACGCCACATTTGCCTCGCTACTCTCAGCTACAGCGCCGAGGCGTGAGTTACGCACCATACGCTCCGAGGAGATATGCACCTCCTCCCAGCCGCCCTGCTGGCAGAGCAACTTAACGTGGAAGCTCTGATAGCCATTCTCCTTTGGCGTATCGATATAGTTACACAAGCTTCCTGGCTTCTCCTTAAAGTGATCGGTAAGCACCGAGTATATCTTAAGGCTCATCGCCTTCTCACTCATAACCTGAGGGTTCGGATATATTATACGAATGTAGTGCTTGCCGTCGATATGCTTGATATCGCTACCCTTAGACTTAATCTTGCGCCATACGCTATATGGCTCGCGGTAGCGCACCTCGGTACGCACCTCAAGACCCGCATCGAAGAGCACCTGTTGTATCTTTGAGGTGAATAAATTAAGTTGCTCGCGCTCAAGCTCACGCTCCTCGCTCAAACGCTCCTCGACCTCTGCAAAGTCGCGAGGACAACGATAGCGGAACGAGAGATTCTCCAACTCGGTCTTGATATGGTAGAGACCCAAACGATTGGCAAGAGGAGCGTAGAAGTAGTCGGTCTCACCGGCAATCTTCATCTGCTTATCGGGACGCATACTCTCCAAGGTACGCATATTGTGCAGACGGTCGGCAAGCTTAATCAACAGGGCACGAATATCGTAGTGCACCGACTCCAAAATCTGGCGGTAGTTATCCACCTGCTTAGAGTGCTGATAGCTATCCTTCTTACGCTTTGTAACAGTATCCACCAGAAAAGCAACATCGTCACCAAAGAGCTCGCGAATCTCCTCCACGGTATGGTCGGTATCCTCCACCACATCATGCAGAAAGGCTGTGATAACGGTGTTATCGGTCATCTCCAACTCTCGAGCAAGTATCGAAGCTACCGCAATTGGGTGGGTGATATATGGTTCGCCACTACGGCGTAGCTGAGTCTTATGAGCCTCTGCAGCAAAGCGATACGAAGCGATAATACGCTGTAGCTGCTCCTCTGTTGTGCGTTGTGAGATATAATCGAAAAGTTCGGTTGTACTCTTAGCAATATGTGCGTCGAAGTTCTCCTTCATAGTGTCGTTGTGTTAGCATAAACATAAGTATTCTGCATATCGTTACGATTAATGCACACTACTCAAAGTACAAAAATATGAAAAAATATGTGTCGTTGTTCTCCAAGACCTTAAAATATGCATCTTTACATATTTAAATAACTACACACACAACCTCTATTTTAGATTATATTTGTATATTTGCCCACAAATAGACCAACTAAAACAAAACATAGATGAAAATTAAGAGCTTTACATTAGTGACAAAGGTTATCGCACTTGTAGCTTCAATGATGCTATTTGCTTGTAAGGATAACACCACAACAACCCCTGAGCCTAAGCCTGAGCAGAAGGCATTTAAGTTTAGTGGTGCGACTGCAGACCACAGATCTATCAAAGTTAACATTATGCCTCAGTACGAGGAGCAGGAGTATATCGTCTTCCTCTGCGAGAAGAAACACTTTGTGCGCAACCAGATCGACACCCGCGAGGAGTTGTTGGAGGATGACTACATCTACTTCTCACAGCTTGCCGAGCAGTATAATATGGGCGTTAAGGAGTTTCTCTCGACTGTAGGCTGGCTTGTTAAGGGTGACAAGGTGGGCTATGGTGCTGTAAACCTATACCCTGGCACTGAGTATGTCGTTTACTGCTATGGCGTGGAGTTCGAAGGCGACTTCTACGAGGCTACAACCAAGATTTGCTACACCGAGATTTCGACTACAGCGCCTGAGTTAGTAGAGGTGGAGTACGCTATCGATGTTGATGTTACTGGCAATGTGGCAAATATCGAGATTGAGCCTAAGAACTACAACGGCTACTATTACTCTTACATCATCCCTGAGACCGACAGATACTTCCTACACGAGGGTATGGAGTTCAACGACGACTATATGTCGTACTACCGCAACGGTCTTCTCGACGAGATAGAGGAGAAGATGGATGAGGGTACATCAGTATCACAGTTATGCCACAAAGGCAAGATAACACTCACCGAGCGCTTGGAGCCAAATAAGGGATATGTAGTTCTTGTCTTTACACTTAGCTCAGACAAGACACCTATTATCGCATCGCTTCCTACAACCCACTACTTCACTACTGGCAATGTAAAAACCAGCGATCTTACTATCGATATCGCAGTTACAGATATCACCCCATACTATGCACAGCTTGCCGTTACCCCATCAAACGACACGGAGAGCTACGCGTGCTTGTTGCTTGGCAAGAATCAGGTGCCACCTATCGAGGATGAGTACGAACAGATGTTGACCATTATGGAGTACTACGAGCCATCAATATTCGAGGGAGTATTTAGCGAGAAGATATTTCCATTTATGCCAGAGTCGGAGTATGTAATCTTGGCATTCGGTGTGGAGAATAACCTCCCTACTACCGAACTCTTCCGCCACGACTTTACAACTGCAAAGGCAGACCCAGGCAAAATTTCTATCGAGAATATCGAAATCGTTAAGCTCTTTGACGCACAGGAGATTATTGCCTTGGATAAGAGCTACTCAAATGCTCTTGCCGAGTTCGAGTGCGTAGCTGTTGTAGACGTTACAACATCTGCACCAACCAATAGTGTCTACTTCTGGTGGTATGAGGAGTGGATGAAGATTGAGTATAGCGCCGAGGCATTCCTTGAGGACTTGCTTATGTACGACCCAGTCCCAACACGCCAGGCGATTAATATGTACTACTCTTGCAGCGATGATGACCGCTTCTTCTTTGCCGGTATCGCCGAGGATGAGGATGGCAACCTTAGCCCTATCTACTACGGCGAGATGTTCCTTTTAAGCAAGGATATGTGCTCTCCAGCTGAGGAGTTCTTCAGCTACGTGAACAAGAGCTCAGCAAAGCGTAACGCCACTACTCACCGAGTTATCGTAAAGCAATAATAGAGGATAAACATACTGACTTTAAGGAGCTTAGCGTTGTGCTAAGCTCTTTTTTATTAGGGAAGTAAAAGACAACCTTTTGGGAGCTTTGGCAGGGAACTATGGGTAGTATGGGTATTCTGGGGATTGTGGGTAGACTAAGGACGAAAGAGACGGAAGAGACGACAACGAAACAGAGTATCAACGATTCTCTCTGTTGTCTCTGCTGTCCCTGTGGTCCCTGCTGTCTCTGTGGTCTCAAAAAAAACCTTCCCAAGCGCAAGATTTATAAAAGGGCCTGAAGGGGAGTTAAGGGGCCTGAGGGGCCAAAGGGGGGAATTAGTAATTAGCAAAACCCTTTCTGCCCCCTTTTGCCCTTTCAGCGTAGCTGTCGCTTGCAAAAGCGAAATAAACACAGACATACAGGGTTGCACAACCAAATTTCTTGTCAGAAGGGGCATAAATAATTAGTAATTAGTAGAGAGTAATTAGTAATAGTTATGCTTGGTACAAGTGATACATAAACACTAAGGGCTGCACGACCGAATTTCTTGTCAGAAGGGGTCAGATGCAACGCTCGGCAAAAAAGCCACCGATGGGTAGTACTTGGCGTACGTCCCATTGGTGGCTATTTTTGTTAGCGGCAGCAGATGTGCCCCTTATCACAAGAAATTATAGTGCGTTACCAGTCCAAATATCAACCTCCTTGCTATTCTTTGGATTGATAGCGAATGGCTCGTGGAAGTTACCATCCTCACCTACCCAAGTAACGTAGATGAAGCTAAAATCCTCCTTACCGTATGGGAAGAAGTGATATGCACCCTCGCGCTCCTCGCTCTTGTAAACCACCTCAAGGTAGCCATCACCATCGAGATCCTCCCACTCAGTCCACTCACGAACGTAGATACCAGACTCCTGCCACTCAGCGCTGACACCAGCCTCGCTCATAGTACCTGTATCGCAAGATGAGATAATCTCTGCGATAAGCTTCTCAACAGTATTTACATTTGTACCAAGCTCTTCGTTTACGAAGTTAGATGGCCACAAAGCAGCTACGTATGCGCGTGTGTGAGGACCTGGAATAAACTCCCAAGAGAACATTGTGAAGAGGTGTGGGTTGTGATCATACTCGAGAATCTTAATAGTTGGCTTACCAACCTCCCAGTTATCGTCTGAACGTCTAACAACTGTACCGATGTTTGCAATAGGCTCGAAGTAAACAGCCTGTGGTGCAGAATAACCACCCTCAGCATCTACAGCCATAATTACAACTGCATACTCAACACCCATCTCGAGGTTAGACAAGCAGATGCAACCATCTACAAGAGCATAGTTCTCATTAGAAGTATCGCAAATGCGGCTATCGCCTGCAAACTCAATCATATACTCACCAGCCTTCTTCTTTGAGCCACCGTAGACCTTAGTCCACTCGTCGCTGTTTGTCTGAGCGTAAACATATACATACTTCTCAGCACCCTCGCAAGCTACAGAGATACAAGTGTTATCAATCTTATAGTCAAGAAGCTCAACAGCAAGTGATAGATCGTTGTAAACAAAGCCCTTAGTAGTGTACTCCTGCTGAAGCACCTTACCATACTTACCATTTGCATCTACAGCTACGGCGAAGAGTGTAACCTTAGAGTCAGCCTCAGCACCTGTAAACTCAACATTTACAGCCTCTGAAGTGTATGTCTTACCACCCTCAGTTGTAAGCATCTTGATGATAGCCTGATCGTTAGCGTATGCAGTAGCCATATATGAAGGCATTAGGTTGTAGTACATCGCGATGTGACCCTCGCTATTAAGAGTCATGCTAATAGATGTGTACTCGATAACCAAATCGCTTACGTTGGTCTCCACAGAGCCACCCTCGGTGAATGAGGCAGTAGTGAGGTTCCAAGAATATACATCTGACTCGATGATATTTGGAAGAGAGCTCTCGTTGATGTACCATACGACATACTCAGAAGCTGGATCAAGCTTTGTACCAAAAGGATCTACAAATGACACCAACTCACCCTTGTACTCCGCAGTAGAGAATGAAGCATAGAACTCCTCTGGATAGTCTTTGTAGTAAGCAACGATCTCCTCAGCATTGAAATCAGCTACTGGGCAAAGACCCAACATATAGTCGTGATTCTCATCGTAACCAGCAACCTTGAATGTAACATTAAAGTCGAAGAAGCCAGCCTTTGTAGTCTTCAACTCAGGAACAACGTGCTTGTAAAGGATAGAGCATACATCCTTCTGCTCGATATATTGGCTACCATCCTCTGCAGTGTTAGGAGCTGCATACCAGAAGTAGTACTCGTTACCGCCAGTCAACTTAGAAATCAAGTCAGTATATGGGATGTATAGAGAACTTGTCTCCATAAATGAGAAGTCGTGGATCTCATTATGAGTTGTACCGTTAATATGCTCGTTTGCGTATGTCAAATAAGTTGCGAAGTTTGCCTCGAAAGCAGCCTTGCTCACCAAACCACCAACTAAGTAGTTTGCACCATAACCAGCCTCAAGGTGGATACCCTCCTTAGTGAACTTTGCAGTTGCAGGGTTAGTTGAAACACGAAGGCTTGCAATAGCTGAAGAGCCATTGTTGAATACAACCATAAGCTTTACGATAGCTGAAGACTCAGCCTTACCAGCGTTGATAGCCTCCAATGTAGGAGCTGTAACAGCAAGAGTCATACGCTCCTGCTTAACCTTAAGCTCAGCCTCTACCTCCCAGCCCTCAGGAGTCTGAAGGATGTAGTCTACAGCATCCTGAATCTCAACGTAGAATACGCCAGTGTTGCCGTAAGCTACGAACATAGAGTCTGAAGCGAGCACAAGCTTACCATTCTGCATACCTACACGCATTGTAGTACCATCGGTGAATGTTACTACGCAGTATAGACCCAATGGATTGCCGTCAGCGTCGGTCTGCCAATCAGAGTAAACAACCTCAACATTTGTGATGATAGTATCGGTAATAGACTCTGTATAACCTGTAAGAACCCAAGTGTTACCACCGTCGAAAGATACCTCGATACCACCGTTATCATTCACCTGAGTGATAGGTGTAAGATCAGCTACTGGCACCATATAGCCGTCAACATAGATTGCCTGAGGCTCACCGTTAACATCATACATTGCCCAGTAACGAACGCCATCAACTACAACTGTAGTGACAACATCAGAAAGACCACCACCCTTAGGGTAGATTGTAATCTGCTTGCCGTTAGATAGTGTAATAACCTGGCTACCGTCACCCTTCTGCTCAACCTTGCGGATAGCGAGATCACCAGTCTGAAGACCATTTACAATACTAAGAACGTTGTCGAGGTCTGAGCGCAACTGCTGAACCTCCTTCTTAATGTTGTTAATCTCCTTCCAAACAGCTGTATCGTCGTATGTACACGACACAGAGCCTGCTACAACAGCCATCGCAACCACAGAGGTCACTATAGCCTTGAGGTTTGTAAAAATTTTTCTCATAATGTTTTGTTGTTTATAATGTTTGTTTTCCTTTTATTTCGCCTCCTTAGAGATATTCTATAGCGCACAAATTTAACAAAATTTTCCGGAGAATCCACCAAATATTCCGCTACCCCGCTATTTTTCTGCATATTATGCATAAAACTGCAGTGCTGTATAATAAAGCGCAGTCGGATGGGTTCTAATGGGTAGAGCGGTACTAGCATGATGTCTGCGACGCGTACAAACTGAAAGGTAAAAAGTGAAAGGTGAAAAGTATGGTGCGCTTCGCGCAAGATTAATTATTTGGAGACAGCAGGGACAACAGAGACCACAGGGACAACAGAGAAATTTATTATCATTCTGATGATACTCTGTTTCGCTGTGGTCTCTTTCGTCTCTGTGGTCTCTGTGGTCTCAAAAAGAACCTTACCAAGCGCGAGACCCCAATTTCTTGTCAGAAGGGGCATAAATAATTAGTAATTAGTAGAGAGTAATTAGTAATAGTTATGCTTGGAACAAGTGATACATAAACATTAAGGGCTGCACGACCTAATTTCTTGTCAGAAGGGGTCAGGTTTGTTCTATCGCAAAAGAAGATCCCCTCGGGATAGTACAAGTAGTACAGCCCGAGGGGTCTTACTTTTGGGATGGGACAAAGATGTGCCCCTTATCACAAGAAATTCTCAAGAAATTAAGGTTAGAACGGTAGATCATCAGGATCCTCCTGCGGAATAAACG
Source organism: Alistipes sp. (assembly GCA_045633525.1). Taxonomy (GTDB): domain Bacteria; phylum Bacteroidota; class Bacteroidia; order Bacteroidales; family Rikenellaceae; genus Alistipes. The sequence continues at coordinate 13,527 of JAZQYM010000062.1, forward strand.
GAGCCTCTGGCTGTGGCTGATATACAGGCTGTTGTGGAGCCTGAGGAGCCTGAGGAGCCTGATATGCAGACTGTTGTGGAGCAGAGTATGCTGGCTGCTGAGGGGTCTGATAAGATGGCTGCTGATAGCCAGTCTGCTGAGCGCCCTCAGGACGACGACCGAGGAGCTTCATCTCATCAGCTACAATCTCGGTAGCGTAGTGCTTAACACCATCACGCTCCCACTCGCGAGTACGAATGCGACCCTCGATATAGAGCTGTGAACCCTTACGCACATACTTATCTACTACCTCTGCCAAGCTACGCCAAAGTGTCACAGTATGCCACTCTGTATGCTCTGTAGCCTCGTTTGTCTGGCGGTTAAAGATACGCTCACTTGTAGCCAAACGCACACGTGCAACCTTAACACCTGTCTCAAGTGATCGCACCTCGGGATCAAGACCCACATTACCGACCAATATTACCTTATTTACCATGATATAATTCGTTTTATATTATTCAGTTACATCCTGCTCCTGCTGAGCATTGTCTAACTTGTGATCGTTGCGTATTCCCTCGAGAAGGTAGCCCAAGAAGTCCTGATCTGGGCCCTCAACAAACTTAAGCGAAATAGGCTGATAGTACATCGCTCGCATAAGAGGCTCTGGCAGTCGTGCACGACGCAGACGCACTGCATCCTTCTCGGTCATAATAATCACCGCACGAGGGTTATTTTGTAGCTTGCTATATAACTTACGCATATCCTCGGCAGTGAAGTCATGGTGATCGCGGAAGATAAGCTTATCTACAACATTAAACTTTGCCTCAGCCTCAGCGATAAATGGTCGCGGATTACCAATACCCGTCATAAGGATTGCGCGCTGACCATAGTTCACCTCCTCGCGCTCAGCGAAGTGGAACAGAGGCTCAATCATCGGACTATTAATACGAGTAAAATAGACCTTCTGATATGCTATTGAGCGCAACTTATTGTACCACAAGCGTTTGTCGATAGGAGCCATAGTCTCCGAGCACTTGGTGACAATAAAGATATTCGCGGCACTAAGGCGCGAAGGGAGGTCACGAAGACGACCCAACGGCAACATACTATCACCCTCTATTGGACGAGTAGAGTCCACAAGGACAATGTTCACCTTAGCCTTGACACTGCGGTGCTGGAAGCCGTCATCCATAACGATAAGCGTAACCTCAGGATGCTCCTTACGAATACGCTCGATGCCTACAACTCTATCCTCGCATACGACAACGACATTCTCGCTAAACTTAAGCTTAAGGAGTAGTGGCTCGTCGCCCACATCGGCGTAGTTATCTGTAACTTGCACCTCCCTATAGCCCTTTGTTCTACGACCATAACCTCGCGAGAGTATTGCCACGTTATAGTGAGGCTTAAGCGCTGCAAGCAGATACTCCGCAGTAGGAGTCTTACCTGTACCTCCAACGGTTATATTACCAATGCATACGACAGGGATATCGAAGCTATAACTCTTCTTAACTCCCCAATCGTAGAGGCGATGGCGAAGGGTGATAACCATCTTATATATCCACGCTAATATGCCTAAAAAAAACTTCATCTTAAATCAAACTACGGAGACTTCACACCAAAACCGAATATGCATAATTCGCCCAAAAAGTATTGACAGATAATCTCACAATCTGGTCAAAGATAGCACATATTTTTATATTAGCCAAATAAATATTGCCATTTTACAAATTTCCACTAATTTTTGTCACGATAGTGACACAATAAACAAAATAATTTCTACCTTTGTACATTATGAAGATTTTGAAGTACATATCTGCACTACTACTAACACTTATGGTTGTAGGATGTGGCGGTGGCTCTACCGAAACAAAGAGCGCTGATACAGTAAACGTGGAGGTCAAAGAACCTGAATATCTCTATGGTATCAATATCGATGGCTACATAATTGAGAATGACACAGTACGTTCTGGCGAGACCGTAGGTGGCATCCTTGGTCGTCGTGGCATCTCGGCAGTTACCGTAGACCGCTTGGACAAGGAGTCAAACGAGATATTTCCTCTTAAAAAGATTCGTGCCGACAATGCATACACCACCTTTACACGTAACTACACCGATTCGCTCGGCGAGCATAGCGTATTGGACTATGTTGTCTACCACAAGGATGCTATTGAATATGTAGTCTTTGGCTTTGTGGGCGATAGCATCAGCATAACTATAGGCGCACGCCCAATGGAGATTGTTCGCAAGCGTTGCGAGGCGGATATTACATCATCGCTATGGGGTTCTATCATGGAGCAGAATCTTCCATACGCCCTTGCATCCGAGTTTGAGAATATATACCAGTGGACTGTCGACTTCTTCGGCATCCAGCCAGGCGACTCATTCAAGGTGGTCTACGACGAGAAGGTTGTTGAGGGCACGAGTGTTGGCATTGGTCGCATCTGGGGTGCTGAGTTCACACATAATGGCAAGCAGTACTATGCCATCCCATTTACTCAGGATGGCAAGCTACAATATTGGGAGGCTAATGGCGAGTCACTACGCAAGCAGTTCCTCAAAGCCCCTCTTAAGTACACCCGTATCAGCTCAAAGTTCACTAATGCGCGTCTACACCCAGTATATAAGGTCTACAGACCTCACCACGGCGTAGACTACGCAGCACCAGCAGGTACTGAGGTACACTCCGTAGCGGACGGCACTGTCACCTTCAAAGGCTGGGACAAGGGTGGCGGTGGTAACACCCTCAAGATTAAGCACGCTGGCGGTCTGGAGACTGCCTACCTACACCTTAAGAGTTTTGCCAAGGGCATCAGCGTAGGCACACGCGTATCGCAGGGCGACCTTATCGGTTATGTCGGCTCTACAGGTACATCTACAGGTCCTCACCTCGACTTCCGCATCAAGAAGAATGGTACTCCTATCGACCCTCTTAAAATGGTACAGGAGCCAGCAGAGCCTATATCTTCAGCTAACAAGGCCGCCTTCGAGGCTATCCGCGATAGAGTCATTGCCGAGCTTGATGGCAGTGAGGAGATTGTGGGAGGCGCAATAACCGAGCAGGATATCATTCCTGCTGCTAAGAGCGAGTAGTATGGAGGAAAACTTCGTAAAATTCATACGCAAACATCATCTGCTTACCCTTGCCACAGTAAATGGCGAGGGTATGCCTTATGTAGCCAACTGCTTCTACGCATACGACAAGGAGCGCAACCTCTTTATCTTCACCTCCGACACAACAACACGCCACGGCAAGGAGATGGAGGAGAACAGCAATGTAGCACTCTCCATAGCCCTCGAGACACGCGTTGTAGGTCGTATTCAGGGTCTGCAAATTGTTGGTAAGGCTGAGCGTGGCGATAGCAAGGCACAAGCGACTTATATCAAACGCTTCCCATACACTGCCGTAGCACCACTATCGCTATGGATGGTAGCACCCACAATGATGAAACTTACGGATAACACTTTAGGTTTTGGAAAGAAGCTAATATGGCAAAGCGAGGAGTAATAATCGTTGCAGGAGGCTCGGGTAGCCGTATGCAGTCGTCGCTACCTAAGCAGTTTATGATTCTTGGTGGCGAGCCCGTTGTGGCACGCACGATAAATAGTTTTTACGAGGCTCTGCCAGGTGCAGAGATTGTCGTAGTATTGCCCGAAGAGCATATCCCTATGTGGCGTAATCTTACTGCTCGCTTCGAGGTAGCACCCCACCGCTGTGTATCGGGCGGCAAGGAGCGCTTCAACTCGGTAAAGAATGGTATCAAGGCCCTCTCCGATGAGGTGGAGTATATTGCCATTCACGATGGTGTAAGAGCGTTGGTAAGCAAGCGCCTTATTGTAGGCACTATGCTCGAGGTTGAGAAGTGCGATGCTGTAATACCCGTTGTAGATGCAGTGGATTCATATCGCGTTGTGGAGGGAGATGATTCAAAGGTTATATCACGCTCGTCGCTACGCATAGTACAGACTCCGCAGGTCTTTCGTAGCGATATTCTGCGTCGCGCCTACGAGCAGGAGTATGATGCACGATTTACCGATGATGCAACGGTAGTAGAGTCGTTGGGTGTGAAGATAACCCTATTCAAGGGCGAGCGCTCAAACATTAAGCTAACGACACCCGAGGATATGATATATGCCGAGGCGATGCTTGAAAAGTGAAAAGTGGTTAAGGGTGATTAGGGGTAGTTAAAGGTTTTTAAGGGAGTTTAGGGAATATAGAGAGTTTAAGGAGTTTAGGGAGTTTAGTAGTTAATGTCAATAAAAACACTAATCTCACTAAATTCCCTAATCTCACTAATCTCATTAAATTCCCTATAAACTATCTAACAAAAAGTCGACATACAGGGCAGCACGACCGAATTTCTTGTCAGAAGGGCGCATCTAACATTAATTAGCTGTACGACCTAATTTCTTGTCAGAAGGGGTTAGATGTGGCCTCGATAAAGAAATTGCCCCAGATGGGACATACTAAGCGTATTTCCCATTTGGGGCAATGATTGAGAGGTCGCAGATGACCCCTTATCACAAGAAATTACCTCTGAAATAGTACGCTAAGGTATATATCACCAAAACTATCTACAACGCCCTTTACCATTAGGAAATTCTCATCATTGGCGAGCTTAGGGCTAAGATATGTTAGCTCACGAAGTACATCACGTATATCGATTAGCACCATAAGGCGTGATGACGAGAGCTTAAGATAACCCGATAGATTATAGGTATGGTTGTCAATGACGTATGATGCCTTAGCCTTGGCGGTAGATTGATCGTACGTATAACTACCATCATATTTTAGACTACCAGCGCTAATAGTAGCTGTGCCCTTGCGATTTAGCGTAAGCGAACAGCAACCCTCGACAACACCTTCACGCTTAAGTTCCGAAGCAATAATGGTCTCAAGCTGAGGCATAGCCATCTGCACTACAGGATTAGCACCAAGATACTCTACACGTGCCGAAAGATATTGCCATGTACCAACAATCTTACCCTTAGCAGGGGCACTCTCGCGCAACTTTGCATAGTAGTCAGGGGTAGACTGCACCGTAGATGACGCCTCGTTGATAAGCGCACCCAGAGCCTTACCCAAATCTATCTGTGCAGAGGCCTCGGTGCTAATACCGAGACCTACAACACATAGTATTGCAATAAATAGTCTACGCATTTTTGCTATTATTAGATATTATCCAACTCGCGCTCTACCTCCTCAATCTCGCGCACCCAAGCTCTCTCGTGTGCATCCGATGGCATGTGCAAGTCACCTCGTGGCGAGAGTCCCACTGCACCGACCTTTGGACCGTCAGGCATCGCCGAACGCTTGAACTGCTGCGAGAAGAAGCGACGGAAGAAGACCTTTAACCACTTAACAATCTCAGCCTTTGTGTATGTGCCATCAAAGGCAAGGGTCGCAAGCATAACAATCTTTGCAGGAGCATAGCGACGACGCAATGTGCAGTATAGGAAGAAGTCGTGAAGCTCGTATGGACCTACAACAACCTCGGTCTTCTGTGCAATCTCGCCAGACTCGGTTGCTGGAAGCAACTCTGGGCTTACAGGTGTCGCCACAACATCGAGCAATGAATCACGCAACACACCCTCAGCACGAGTATTTGCATACCAATCAACCATGTGCTTAACAAGAGTCTTAGGCACTGATGAGTTGATACCATACATCGACATCTGGTCGCCATTGTATGTTGCCCAACCAAGAGCCAACTCACTCATATCGCCAGTACCAACAACCATACCGCCACACATATTCGCTACATCCATAAGAATCTGTGTGCGCTCACGAGCCTGTGAGTTCTCGTATGCCACAGAGCGCTCGTCTACATCCAAGCCGATATCCTTGAAGTGCTGCATACAAGCATCCTTGATAGGAATCTCGCGTAGTGTACAGCCAAGCTCCTTAATCATCGATAGAGCATTCTGATATGTGCGGTCTGTTGTGCCAAAGCCTGGCATTGTAACACCGATGATACCCTTGCGGTCGAGACCAAGCAAGTCGAAGGTGTCGCATACAGCAAGCAATGCCAATGTAGAATCCAAACCTCCTGATATACCGAGGATAACCTTGCTGCAGTTGGTATGCTCAAGACGCTGAGCAAGACCTGCGCTCTGGATAGCAAATACCTCCTTGCAGTGTGCTGCACGTGCAGCCTCATCCTCTGGCACAAAGTAGATAGGCTCGATGTGGCGGCGCAAATCACCCTGATGGCAAATCTCATCAACACAAACCTCCACAACACGCATCTCTGGAGCCTCTGGATAGTAGAACGTGTTACGCGCAGTACGGCGTGTAGAGATATACTCCACATCAATATCCGAGATAACCATACGGTCGTTACGCACAAAACGCTTGCTTACGCCCAAGACACGACCAAGCTCCGCAACAACAGCATTACCCGCAAATACCAAGTCGCTCGACGACTCACCATGACCCGACGATGCGTAGATGTAGGCAGCCATTGTACGCGACGACTGCTCGGCAATCAGTGAAAGGAGGTAGTCGTGCTTACGCACCGACTCTGGAGATGCCGAGAGGTTAAATAGAAGCTTCGCACCCTGCACTGCCTGTATTGATGATGGTGGCACAGGCACCCACATATCCTCGCAGATCTCAACACCAAATTCCACACCGTGAAGATCGAACAAGAGGTCGCTACCGAATGGAGCCTCCTGACCCGCAAAGCGAATCATACGATCCTTAATCGAGTATCCCGATACCCACCAACGAAGCTCCGAGAACTCGCCATAGTTAGGAATGTAGCTCTTCGGTACAATACCCCACAACTGACCCTGTGCGAAGATAGCTGCACAGTTGTATAGGCGGTCCGCAAAGACCACTGGCAAGCCCACGATACCCACAGTAGGGATATCGGCACACTCCTGCATAAGCCACTCCAAGGCACGCTCAGCATCGGTAAGCAACTTATTCTGAAGTACCATATCGCCGCAGGTATATCCCACCAACGATAGCTCAGGCATTACCACAATCTCGACACCCTCGTTGAAGGCATCCTGCATAATCTTGAGAGCGCCCTCGGCATTGCGATGTGCATCCGCGATATGTACGCGAGGCACCGCCGCCGCAACTCTCATATATCCGTATTGGTTATTCATATTATTTCAAATTAGTAGTGAGAAATTAGTAATTACTAATTGCTAATTACTCATTATTTTTCACTCTGCCCAGATGCGTGCAAGGTTAATGATAGTATTCATCGCCTTCTGCATCGTTGTTAGCGAGGCGTACTCGTAGCGTCCATGGAAGTTCATACCGCCAGTAAAGAGGTTAGGACAAGGTAGGCCCATGAATGAGAGACGAGAGCCGTCGGTACCACCACGAATAGGCTTCACAAGAGGCTTCACGCCAGCCTCAATCATAGCGCGCTTAGCCTTCTCGATAACCTGTGGGTGTGGCTCGACCATCTTACGCATATTGTAGTACTGGTCGCGCATATTTAGAGTAAGAACCTTCTCGCCATACTTACGCTGTAGGAATGCTACAACACTCTCCATAAGCTGCTTCTTCTGCTCGAACTTATCGGTGTCGTGGTCACGAATGATGTAGTTAATCTCCGCCTCCTCAACGCTACCCTTGATACCTACACAGTGGAAGAAGCCCTCGTAGTGCTCGGTGAACTGTGGGCGCTGGTCTGCTGGGAGCATACCGTTAAGCTCCGTAGTGATGTCGATGGCGTTAATCATCTTGTTCTTTGCCATACCTGGGTGTACGTTACGACCCGAGATAGTAATCTTTGCACCTGCAGCGTTGAAGTTCTCATACTCCAACTCGCCCTCCATACCTCCATCCATGGTGTATGCGAAGTCGGCAGCAAACTTCTTAACATCGAAGTAGTCTACACCGCGACCAATCTCCTCATCTGGGGTGAAACCCACGCGAATCTTGCCGTGTGCCACCTCTGGGTGCGCTATAAGCCACTCCATAGCAGTTACGATCTCTGCAACACCCGCCTTGTCATCAGCACCAAGAAGCGTAGTGCCATCGGTGTGGATAAGGGTGTGACCCTTGAAGAAGCTCAACTCTGGGAACTCCTCCACGCGCATCCACACATCGTTACCGAGGAGGATATCCTTGCCGTTGTAGTTCTCCAAAATCTGAGGGTTCACATTTGCGCCACTCATATCTGGTGCTGTATCTACGTGCGAGATAAAGCCAATTACAGGGGCATTCTCCATACCCTTTGTTGCAGGCAATGTAGCCATTACATAGCCATACTCATCCATTGTCACCTCCTTAAGACCGATGGTCTCGAGCTCCTGCTTAAGGTGGCGGAGCAATACCAACTGCTTATCTGTAGATGGGAAGGATGTGCTATTCTCATCCGACTGGGTGTCAAACGACACATATTTCAAGAATCGCTCTTTTAAGTCCATAGTATTATTAGGTTGTTATTTCCGTTCTTAAAGTTAAACGAGAAAAATTTGTAATTAGTGTTCTCTCTATTTTTATTCGCCAATCTTTGCTCTGCGCGAATGCCAGATGAAGTAGGCGATAATTGCCACGTAAGCGAAGATACCGAGGTAAACAGCACCCATAGAGTCAGCCCACGCCTTATTCACTAAGCCATTCTCGCTATCGCTGAGGAATGCGATAACAGCACTTACAACACCCATCAAAGCACCACCAGCAATAAAGCCCGATGCGATAAGGGTACCACGATTGTTGTTAGCCTTAGCCTGCTCAGGGTTCTTATGACGGTTGACAGCCCAAGATACAAGACCACCAACAACAAGTGGAGCATTGAGGCTCATAGGGATAAACATACCGAGTGCAAATGGTAGGGCTGGCACATTAATAAGAGTCAACACAAGGATAAGGCCTGCACCGATGCCATAGAGCAACCAAGGTGTAACACCACCAGTCATCAAAGGCTTGATAACCGCAGCCATGGCGTTAGCCTGGGGCGCTGCGAGATCGCTATTACCAGCAAAACCATATGTCTCGTTCATGATAATCATAACACCCGCAACGGTAGCCGCCGAAACGAATGTGCCGACAAACTTCCATGTCTGCTGTTTCTTTGGCGTTGTACCGAGCCAGTAGCCCACCTTAAGGTCGGTGATAAAACCTCCCGCCATAGAGAGAGCCGTACAAACAACACCTCCGATAATAAGCGCTGCAACCATACCATCATCACCATTAAGGCCGATAGACACAAGCACCAACGACGAAAGGATAAGTGTCATTAGCGTCATACCCGATACAGGATTTGAGCCTACGATAGCGATAGCGTTTGCAGCTACGGTAGTAAATAGGAATGCGATAACAAATACGATAGCCAACGCCACAGCTGTCTGCATCCAGTTGCCAAGCACGCCAAACTGGAAGAAGAAGAGCGTAGCCACAAGGGTTGCGATAAGCACCGAGAGGATAACCTTCATAGATATATCCTTCTGCGTACGAGGCTCATCGGCAGACTTTTTCTTGCCACTAAACTCGTTTACAGCAAGGCCCAAAGCACTCTTGATGATACCTGCCTGACGCACAATACCGATAAGACCTGCCATAGCGATACCACCAATACCAATAGGACGACCGATATATTTGTAGAGATTATCGGCGGTGAATACCAACGAACGCTCGCCAAGCACGGTGTTGTATGCTGTACCCTCGGCGTAGCCTGTAATCTCGCAGAAGTGGCTAGGGTTATCCTGGATGGCTGTTATTTGTGTAGGATCAGTAATACCGAAGATTGAGATAAGTTGATCTGCCGAGAGCGACTCGAAGATATCCTTACCCGAGTAGCCGAACATCTGCGCAAAGGCAAATGGATCGACAATGCTGTCTACTGCACCTACGAGGGGTACGATAAAGAACCACACAAGCGCTGAGCCCGCAGTGATGATAAGGGCATACTTAAGACCGATGATGTATCCAAGACCGAGCACTGCAGCCGAGGTGTTGATACCGAAGGCAAGCTTGACCTTTGCAGCTAATGCCTGTCCCCAGCCCCACATTGTTGTTGATAGCGACGATACCCACGCGCCGAATGTAGATACGAGGAAGTCGTAGAGACCACCGATAAGTCCGGCAATCACAAGAATCTTAGCCTGCGAGCCACCCTTCTCACCCGATACGAGCACCTCTGTAGTAGCTGTAGCCTCAGGGAATGGATACTTACCGTGCATCTCCTTCACGAAGTACTTACGGAAAGGAATCATAAGCACAATACCGAGTATACCACCGAGCAACGACGATAGGAATACCTGGTAGAATTGCGTAGGAAGATCGAGGATGTAGAGCGCTGGTAGGGTGAAGATAGCACCTGCCACTACCACACCAGACGATGCACCGATAGACTGAATGATAACATTCTGGCCGAGCATATTCTTCTTGCCACGCATCTGTCCAAGACCTACTGCGATGATGGCGATAGGAATAGCCGCCTCGAATACCTGACCGACCTTAAGACCGAGGTAGGCTGCCGCAGCAGAGAATATCACGGCCATAAGAATACCGATAGTCACAGAATAAGGGGTCACCTCCGCTGGTGTCTCATTTGCCCCCATCAGAGGCTTATACTCCTCCCCTGGCTTTAGCTCGCGATAGGCGTTCTCCGGAAGCGAAGCTTTAGTTTGTTGTTCCTGCATAGTGTTTTATAGTTTTAAAGTTTTATTAGTTGTTTTACGCTTTACCTTGCAAAGATAAGAAAAAAAGTGAAATTTTGCAATAGGGCTTTGAGACAGCAGGGACGAAAGAGACAACAACGAAACTCGTGTATCACAATTTTGCCGTGGTCGCAGCCATCTCTGCAGTCTCTGCAGTCTCTGTTGTCTCTACCGTCTCTAAAAAAAATAGAAGCCTCCCAACAGGGAAGCTTCGAATATAATTAATTATTTAGTTTTATTTCTTGTATTAAGTCTTATCTGTGTCATTCTTTCTCTAAAACCTCCCTCTTTGGAGAAATTTTCACTTACTCGGTCTATATACTTTGTAATCAATGATAAAGCCTGCCGAATAAGCACTATTGCAATATTTGCGACAACATCATCTGTTCGACTTTCAGCAAGACCTACAAAGTATTGAGAATCGCTATATTCAACACCCAACTTTGCCATCACCTTTACCTCGATGGAATTATCCTCCCACAGTCTCATATTGCGCACCCTCAAATAGTCCTTGTAATCCTCCAACAACTCAAGTAGACTTCCTCTGGCGACATTAAACAGTTTCAAACCACTCTCCTTCGAGGTAGCCATATCCGCGTGGCCCTCCACGATGTTCTGCTTACCCGAACGGGCAGCCTGTATCATCTGGTCGTGAGTACGGTCTTTGATGTCGATAAAGCGCTTACAGAAGTGGAAGGTTAGATCGTAGATAACAACAGCTTTCTGATAGCAAAGAAGCTTACTATAATTAGAATTCCAAATTATTTTATTGTTCGTCTGCATTGCCCAATATTTTCCACGAAGATAGCAATAATAGTCTATCAAGACAAATTTTGTGAATTAAATTTGATTTTTGAGACAACAAAGACGAAAGAGACAACAACGAAACTCGAGTATCACAATATAATTTCTATATGGTCTCTGCTGTCCCTGCTCTCTCTGCTGTCCCTGTTCTCTCTGTTGTCCCTGCTCTTCCTGCCCTCCCTGCTGTCGCTTTTGAGACAACAAAGACGAAAGAGACGAAAGAGACAACAACGAAACTCGTGTATCACAATTTTGCCGTGGTCGCAGCCATCTCTGCAGTCTCTGCTGTCCCTGTTGTCCCTGCTGTCCCTGCTGTCTCTGCTGTCCCTGTTGTCTCAGCCGTCTCTTTACAAAAAAAATCAGAGCCTCCCGATTGGGAGGCTCTGAAAAATAATCATCTTATATATATATTAGTTAACTATAAATTTTTGCGGTATATACGAAGTGATAAGTTTTATCATCACCTTCCAATTTGAATGTTGCATCAAAAGTAAGTTTACCTCCACCTGCATCTGTAACTATTACAGTACATTCAGTCATTGATTTACCATGCGATTTACAGTAGAAACCAGACAATCCATCTGTTAGATTATATGAACCTGGCACAATTGGATTAGCAAGGAAATCGATATCAACGAAGCTTCCAATAGCATAGTAGAAACCTATCTCATGCTCAGGCCCCTGTCGATATATAGTAGAGTGCTCAGTAATAGTCAATTCCACGACATCACCAGATGGCTCTTCTGGCTCGCTTCCACCTCCAGTAGCCCATGGAGCTGCAAAGCCATCAATTTGTCCTGTATAGGTAGCTATTGGCACTACCACCTCACCTCCAACTACAATATTTTCTACTACGATATAATAACCCTCTGTAACATGCTCAACAGTAACTTTAAGATCATCAACAGCCATGTTATTGTATGATGAGTAACCCGGGTCAATCACTGAATCCTTTGTGTAGTCAGTATCATAAGTACCCTCATTAATGTGCGTTTCATCTGCGCTCACATACTTATAAGCTGAATTACCCATTAGGTTGAAAATCAAGTTATAAAGTACAACTCCATCTCCAGTTAGCTGAATTTTTCTATCAGAAAAGCTGTATTCTTGATACTCTTTAGCTCCAACAAATTTAGGAGCGTCGCTTGGTTCTGGCTCTGGCTCTGGCTCTGGCTCTGGTTCTGGCTCAACAGCCTCAAGGTTAGATACAGAGAATGTAGAAACATGACCCCAGTTAAACTTCAACTCACGATCTTCTGGGATAGTTACAGTCTTAGTTACGGCATTCTTACCCGCATCGTATGCTGTAACTGTAAACTCTGAAACATCATATGTTGATGGAATAGCAAACCAGAATGTATTATTCTCTACGTGATCAGCCTGGAGAGTGTACGAAATAGTGTTCTCATACGAAAAGTATTCTAGACCTCTTAGTTGGATATCTACATAGTCAATTACAAAATCATCTGGCACATTAACTGTCATCTTACCATAACAAGCACACTGTGGAGACATTGTTATTGATGACGAACTAATAGTTGCACTTGCAGACTGCAGAACATGTACAGCAGGATCTACAGAATTAGCGCGTGGAGTCTGCTCAGAAGCAATAGTTGGCTGCCACTGGCTATCCCAAGCATCTGCAGGAGAACAAACTGTCATACTAGTTGAAGGACTTACCTCACCATCAATCACTGCTTCAAAACGACCCTCTGCATTTACTGTTGTAAACACTGAGCCATAACCGTCAATATAAATCTTAATAGTCTCACCACCATCCCACTTTGACTGGTAGAAAGTCTTATCGCCTTCAGTATAAGAGCCTGTAAAGCCTGAACGAGTGTCTTCGTTCTCAATGTTTAGAACACCGCTAATAACGGTCTTCTTCTCAACCTTGTTCACCTCGTTAACATCCTGTGAACAAGCAGTGAATGCCATTGCAGCTACTGCAACAAGCATCAATTTCTTAAATAGATTCTTCATAGTTGCAATAGTTTTTAGAAATCACCATAATTGTCCTCCTCAGCATCTGCGATGCCTGTAGAGAGCGCGAAGCCAGCCTCAACCACTGTTGAGATGACCTCAAACTCAGGAGCAACATACTCCTCATTAAAGATTGTTTGCTTTCTCATTTTAAGTTAAAATTTAATATTTAAATTGTTTATAATTAGCTATTTATATCAATCACACACGCTGTATTCTCGGTTTCAATCAAGAATACGCCATCTCACATAACGCAAAAATGCGGCGCAAGATATATCATTTTCAATAAATTACAAAATAATTTCGGTACTAATTTTCAGCCATTCTTTCAACATTTAGAAAAACAACTCCCCGACGAGTGGTCATTTTCAGCGGATGAATGGCAAGAAAAGTGTGCTGAAAATTTTGGGCAGAAAATTGATTTTTGAGACAACAGGGACAACAGAGACAGCAACGAAACTGAGCATCAACAATTCTCCCTGCTGTCTCTGCTGTCTCTGTTGTCTCTGCTTCGACTGCGGCTTTTAACTATTACTAATTACTAATTCCTCACTACTAATTGAAAAATTAAGATTTTTTCCCTATCTTTGCCCGATAATGCGCATTATGCGCTTGCGCACGGTCACGCGCGCACGAATTAGACATAAGACAAAAATAACAATATAACACTAAGAATTATGCAGTTAGCAGACAAGTATTCACCCGAACAGATCGAACAGAAGTGGTACGACTTCTGGATTAAGGAGAATCTATTTCACTCAGAGCCTGATGCTCGTGAGCCATATACTATCGTAATCCCACCACCAAATGTGACAGGTATGCTACACATGGGTCACATGCTTAACAACACCCTTCAGGATGTATTGGTACGTCGTGCACGTATGCAGGGCAAGAACGCTTGCTGGGTACCAGGTACCGACCACGCATCTATCGCTACAGAGGCAAAGGTTGTGGCTAAGCTAAAGGCTGAGGGCATTGACAAGGCTTCGCTAACACGCGAGGAGTTCCTTAAGCACGCCTGGGAGTGGAAGGAGAAGCACGGTGGCATCATCCTACAGCAGCTACGCAAGCTCGGCGCTTCGTGCGACTGGGAGCGCACCTGCTTCACAATGGACGAGCCACGCTCGGCGGGCGTAATCAAGGTCTTCGTAGACCTATTCCGCAAGGGCCGCATCTACCGCGGCGTGCGTATGGTGAACTGGGATCCATCGGCTCAGACAGCCCTTTCAGACGAGGAGGTAATATACAAGGAGTCGAACGGCAAATTGTACTACCTACGCTACAAGATTGAGGGCTCGGACAAGTATATCGTGGTGGCTACAACACGCCCTGAGACCATTCTCGGCGATACTGCCCTCTGCGTAAACCCTAACGACGAGCGCTACAAGAATCTTCCTGAGGATGCTCGCGTAATCGTGCCTCTTGTAGGTCGCTCGATTCCTGTTATCCGCGACGAGTATGTAGACCTCGAGTTTGGTACTGGCGCCTTGAAGGTGACACCTGCGCACGATGTGAACGACTATATGCTCGGCGAGAAGTTCGGCTTAGAGTCTATCGATATCTTCAACGACAACGGTACTATCAACGACAAGGTTGGTATGTATGTAGGTATGGAGCGCTTCGAGTGCCGCCGCGTTATCGAGGGCGACCTCGCAGCTGCAGACCTCCTCGAGAAGGTAGAGCCTTACACAAACAACGTGGGCTACTCAGAGCGTACAGGTGTAGCTATCGAGCCTAAGCTCTCGATGCAGTGGTTCCTATCAATGGACGAGCTTGCAAAGCCTGCGACAGCTGCAGTATTGGAGGATATCATCAAGTTTGTACCTGCTAAGTACAAGAATACATACCGCCACTGGATGGAGAATATCAAGGATTGGTGTATCTCTCGTCAGCTATGGTGGGGTCAGCGCATCCCTGCATACTACCTACCTAAGGGTGGCTATGTAGTGGCAGAGAGTGCCGAGGAGGCTTTGGCACTCGCTCAGGAGAAGGATGCATCGCTCACAATGGCAGACCTACGCCAGGATGAGGATGTCCTCGACACTTGGTTCTCATCATGGTTGTGGCCTATCTCGGTATTCGACGGTATTCGCAACCCTAATAACCCTGAGATTGAGTACTACTACCCTACAAACGACCTCGTAACTGGTCCAGATATCATCTTCTTCTGGGTAGCACGTATGATTATGGCGGGCTATGAGTGGCGCGGCGAGATGCCATTTAAGAATGTATACTTCACTGGTATCGTGCGCGACAAGCTCGGTCGTAAGATGTCGAAGCAGCTCGGTAACTCACCAGATCCACTCGACCTTATCGCTAAGTATGGCGCCGATGGTATGCGTGTGGCTATGCTTATGTCAACATCTGCGGGTAACGATGTAATGTTCGATGAGGCTCTATGTGAGCAGGGTCGTAACTTCTGCAACAAGATTTGGAACGCCTATCGTCTTGTAAATATGTGGGCTGAGGATGCAACAATCCCACAGCCAGAGTCATCGAAGGCCGCTATCGCGTGGTTCGACGAGGTGATGCTCGAGCGCATCGAGCGCATCAACCACGATATGGAGCAGTACCGTATCTCGGAGGCATTCACCGAGTTGTATCGTCTCTTCTGGGACGACTTCAGCGGCTGGTACCTCGAGATGGTGAAGCCAGCATATCAGGCCCCTATCGACTCAGCAACACTCGCGCGCACAAAGCACTACTTCGACCAGCTCCTACGCCTAATGCACCCATTTATGCCATTCGTTACGGAGGAGATATGGCAGGACTTGCGCCCAGAGGAGGGTGTATGCTCTATCGTGATTGCACGTCAGCCTGAGGCCGAGCGCAAGGCTAACGAGCAGATTCTAAATCGCTTTGGTCTTGCTGAGGAGGTGATCACTGCTATACGTAACATCCGCAAGCAGAAGAATATCGCTCAGAAGGAGGCGTTGACACTCAACTACATCGCCGACGAGAACTTCCCAGCAGAGTACGCATCTGTTATCGCTAAGATGGGTAACATCAGCACCATCAACGCCGTAGAGGAGAAGGATCCTACTGCTGCAGCCTTCATCGTGAAGACCACACAGTACTTCGTACCTATGGAGGGCAACATCAACAAGGAGGAGGAGATTAAGAAGCTCACCGCAGACCTCGAGTACTACGAGGGCTTCCTTAACTCGGTGATGAAGAAGCTATCGAACGAGCGCTTCGTATCATCTGCTCCAGAGGCTGTTGTTGCCAACGAGCGTGCAAAAAAGAGCGATGCCGAGGCTAAGATTGCAGCACTCAAGGAGCAAATCGCAGCACTCGCATAATGCCAGCAGAGATAACAATATACACCGATGGCGCCGCGCGTGGCAATCCAGGACCTGGAGGCTACGGCGTGGTGCTCATATCGGGAGTGCACCGCAAAGAGCTCGCCGAGGGCTTCCGCCTAACAACCAACAACCGTATGGAGCTTATGGCTGTGTGCGTGGCGTTGGAGGCACTGAAGTATGACGGCTCGATAGTTACCATATACTCAGACTCGAAGTATGTGGTGGATGCCGTAAACCAGCGCTGGGTATTTGGCTGGGAGCGCAAAGGATTTGCAGGAAAGAAAAACCCCGACCTCTGGATGCGATTTCTTCGTGTCTACCGTCGCCACCAGGTGCGATTTATATGGGTCAAGGGTCACGCATCAACGGTGGAGAACAACCGCTGCGACGAGCTTGCCGTGGAGGCAGCACTAAAGCCAAACCTAAAGGAGGATACAGGATATGACGGAGAAGTTTAGCAAGGAGGCGTGGAAGCCCGGAACACTCATCTACCCACTACCAGCGGTGTTGGTGTCGTGTGGCGCTACACCCGAGGAGTATAATATGCTCACCATAGCCTGGACAGGTACGGTATGCACCAACCCACCGATGTGCTATATCTCGGTACGCAAAGAGCGACACTCCTACGACATCATCCGCCGCACGGGCGAGTTCGCCATAAACCTCACTACCAAGGATATGGCTCGCGCTACAGATTGGTGCGGTGTACGCTCGGGCAAGGATAACAACAAGTGGGAGGCGACGCGCCTTACACCGATGGAGAATGAGTATATCTCGGCTCCTATCATCGCCGAGTCGCCATTGTCTATATGCTGCAAGGTGCGCCAGGTTGTGGAGCTCGGCTCGCACGATATGTTTATCGCCGATGTTGTGGGAATACTTGCCGACAAGCGCTATATCGACAAGGAGACAGGCAAGTTTAGTCTCGAGAAGGCTCACCCTATAGTCTATTCGCATGGCGAGTACTTCTCGTTGGGCAAGATGCTCGGTCACTTCGGTTGGTCGGTAAAGAAGAAGACAACAAAACGAAAAAAGTAGAGGTGGGTTCTAATACAAATTCAAAAGCAAGCGAAATAGAATCTGCCGAAACGAAAAAAAACTTATGTACTAATTTATAGAACACACCTATATATGAACGAACAGCAACACGAGCTACTCAATAAATATGAGGAGGGACTCCGCAAGATGGTAACCGAGTTCCTTACCCAGCAGAAGGAGTTGGAGGGTCAGCTCCTTGAGGTCGAGGAGTTGAAGGAGAAGTGGAAGAGCTCAGCTCCATCATATATGGCTGATGCTGTACCTGAGATTGCCAAGTATCCTCTCGTTGCCATTGCATGGGCTATGTACGAGGGTATGGGCGCGGCAGTGCTATGGGACAAGGAGTGGAACCGCTACGAGAATGAGGAGGACTTCCATAAGATGTTCACCGCACCTCGCGGCTTCGACGAGATGGACGAATATATCACCGAGGTGCTTCTATGCTTGCCTCTTGGTAGCGAGGGTGCTGATAAGCTCGAGAACCTTATCCGCTCTACTGCCGAGCGCGCCTTGTCGCTAATTCGCAAGGAACAGGTCGAAGCTCAGAGCGTTATGGCATTCCATGTCTTTGCTCGCACTACGAAGGTTATGTTCGACGCTGGCGTTGCAGTGCAGCTCCGACGTATGGGATATAACTATGTTAAGGTAAATGCTGATGTGGTAAACTAATTAGTAATTAGAAATTAGTAATTAGTAAAAGTTAAAAGGCTTTGCATTGTTTGTAAAGAATTTAGGGAG
>JAZQYM010000063.1:0-27558 GCA_045633525.1 Alistipes sp.
AATTAGTGGCGAGAGATTGATTTTCTCGCCACTAATTTATTTCGCACTTCTCACCTTCTCATACATATCACCTAACTTCTCCTGTTCGCGAAGCTTCTGGAGTTCATACATGCGGTCTCGGTGTTTTGTTGCAGCCATAAAGTCGAGATTCTTTGCTGCCTTCTCCATCTCTGCGCGTGCCTCCTCGATAAGCTGTTCGATGCTTCGTTCCATCGTCGTTGTCTCGGAGGTGGTGTAGGCGATAAAGTCCTCGGCAACGATACCGTTGTTACTACTCTCTATATTATTATAAGAGGTCTCCTCCTCGGCAGTGGATGCTATTAGATGACTCTGATTTGTGCCACTTCTTTTCGCATTGTGTGGGAAGCAGTTGTTTTCATAGTTAAACATCACCTGCTTGCTACGACGGCGGTTGCTCTCTATAAGTGCCATACGCATCGTGTCGGTCACGGTCGTGCCATACAAAATTGCCAATCCCTTCTCGTTACGCGCAGCACGACCCGAAATCTGCGTTATAGAGCGCACATCGCGTAGGAAGCCCTGCTTGTCGGCATCGAGGATAATGGCGAGGCTGACATCTGGAAGGTCAATACCTTCACGCAGTAGGTTTACACCCACGATAACATCTATGCGGTCTTCGCGCAAATCGTCAAGGATTTTTACTCGGTCGAGGGTGTCGATATCGGAGTGGAGGTAGGCATTCTGAATGCCCACATTGCTTAGATAGCGCGACATCTCCTCCGACATCGCTTTTGTGATTGTTGTCACCAGTGCCTTGTTTCCGCTACGGATAACGCCATTTAGTGTGTCGATGATATCATCTATCTGATGCTTCGTGTCGCGCATATTTAGTGCAGGGTCGACTACGAATGTTGGGCGTATAAGCTGCTCTACAATCTCGCCATTGCTTACACCAAGTTCATAGTCGGCAGGCGTAGCACTTACATAGATGACCTTATCGGTGATATTTGTGAACTCGTGAAATTTGAGAGGTCTGTTATCCAACGCAGCAGGTAGACGGAAGCCATACTCCACAAGGTTCTCCTTGCGGGCACGGTCGCCACCATACATACCTCGCACCTGAGGTACGGTTACGTGGCTCTCATCGATGACGGTGAGAAACTCCTTAGGGAAAAAGTCCATCAGACAGAAAGGACGCGAGCCTGGCTCACGACCATCCAAGTAGCGCGAGTAGTTTTCTATTCCCGAGCAGTATCCGAGCTCGTTTATCATCTCAAGGTCATACTCCACGCGCTGCTTTATGCGCTGCGCCTCCACCTCGCGACCCTCGCGCTCGAAGAAAGCGATTTGCTTTGCCAAATCGGTCTTTATATCGTGCATCGCGCGCACAATATGCTCGCGCGACGAGACGAAGAGGTTGCAAGGGTATATGGTTACCGAGTCAAGACTATTTAGTCGCTGTCCTGTTGCGGGGTCAACGCTGTATATCGCCTCAATCTCGGTGTCGAAGAATACAATTCTAAAACACTGATTACCAAACTCTCCGAGCGACGACATAATATCTATAGTATCTCCCGTTACACGGAATGTGGCTGGCAGTAGGGTGTTGTCGCTACGGGTATATAGCGCATCGACAAGCTGTATAAGCAGATCTTTGCGCATCATCCTATCGCCTACCTTGAGATTTATGGATGTGGCGTGAAAATCCTCAGGGTTACCGCAACCATAGATACACGATACACTCGATACGACGATTACATCCTTGCGACCCGATAGTAGCGTTGCCACGGTGCGTAGTCGCATCTTCTCAATCTCGTCGTTTATCGAGAGATCCTTCTCGATGTAGGTGTCTGTGGTAGGGAGATATGCCTCTGGCTGATAGTAGTCGTAGTAGGATACGAAATACTCCACGGCATTCTCCGGAAAGAAGTTTTTGAACTCGTTGTATAGCTGCGCTGCAAGGGTCTTGTTGTGACTTATTACGAGCGTAGGCCGATTAATACGCTCTATGGCGTTGGCTATGGTAAATGTCTTTCCCGAGCCAGTCACTCCAAGCAGGGTAGTGCCCTCGGCATTGCTCTCCAACACCGACTCCACAATCTTATCAATCGCCTGTGGCTGATCTCCCGTAGGCTTATACTCTGCAACTAACTTAAAGTCCATAACAAAGACAAAGGTAGCTAATTTTCTCTTAACCCAAATACAATGCCTGAAAATATTTATATAGTAAAGCGTTTATATTAGTTGTTTATTTGTAAAATTTTTGCTATCTTTGTAGTGTCGAGGATGTTATATCCGCGATATTACATATTTTTGATGAAAGTGTATTAGCTTTTATCCTTGAATGGAAATCTGGAAAATTTACATTATCGCAAGGAGAGCAACACACTCGTCACTCCGTATTGTTTAGTCTGGGGTGTTCTATGCCCTGTGCTCAATACGAGTGTGGGGTATTGTTTATTTGCGATATAGGTATTCCAGAACCTCCATTCAGATAGACTAATCAACTCCACACTTTCTTTTTGTATTAACCAATTGCTTATTGGGGTTGTGGCAATAGCGTTATACTCAAACTACTATGAAACGAGTTATTCTATTTGTAATGGCATTTGTCGTATTCACATCGTGCTCAACACTTAAGAACACTGCAACACACCGAGACTTTAGTGTAGCAACTCCCTATGCTGTGCCAATTATCGCTGATTTGGAGGTGTCAGAGACAAGAATTATGTATCCCTATGTTCCTCCAAGAAGTGTTAAAATTGGTGGAACTGACAATGTTATCAAAACAGCTGTAAGAGAGGCTCTTGCCGTTAATGGAGATGCTGATGTTTTGGTCGGTATGGAGACTCAGATTAAATATAACGCTTTTTACAGAATTACCTCTATTGTCATCACTGGTTATCCTGCAAAGTACAAGAACTTCAGGAATCTCGATGAAAATATTTGGTACAACAATGAGTACTTCCAAACAAAGCCTGAAACTAATGGTTATTTCATTCGTAAATAGCTAATAATATCGTCGTTATGAAAAGGTTCACCCTAACGTTAATTATGTTGCTTATCGCTCTATGTAGCTATGCGCAGAGCGGTAGATTGGTATATGGATGTGTCTATGATAGGTATTTGACGCCAATAAAGGGGGCTAAGATATCAACTATTAATGGCGAATTGATTTGTGAGACGGATGAAAATGGACAGTTCAATACTCAAACATCGTCATATATTACACATATCGTTATATCTCATAATGATTTTGAATCATCTAAGAAGTCTGTTGATGGTTCGTATATGATTATAAAACTGCTTCCAGATAGTCAAAAATATACCTCAATATTAAATTCTAAATGGGGTATAGGTCTTCGTGTTGGCGGTTTGAGTCTGGTAAATGTTGTTGGTAGTTATAATTTAACTTCAAACAACGATATAGAGTTGAGGTTGGGTATACAGCCAGGTTGGCCAGGTATAGAGATGGATTTTACGGCTTTATATAAGTGGCGAATTGTAGAAGCAGTGTGGACTCCTAATATAGGTCGCTCATTTATAGATTTAGGCGCTGGTATAAACGTTGGAGGATTATACCAGAACTATCATTTAGGTGCCGCTATAATGGCAAGAATAGGTGTGGATTTTAAAAATATCCCTATTAGCTTATCGTTTGATTACACCCCTTCATTAGGATGTGATTCGAGGTGGTGTCGATATTGTGGCAGCCAACATGAAGAATTTAATGCTTTGGGGCTTATAAACTTTGGTGTTACTTGTACCTATAATTTCTAATAGGGTATATTGAAAAAAGCAAAACGGCAGTGGGGTGTCCGCTGCCGCTTTTGTATGTTTATGAAGGTTGATAAAAATGGTAATTTAACATTTTTAAAAGTCCGATTCGTATACCCCGATTTTGCGAGTTGCGTATGCCTAACACTAACACTTGTGCTCCACTAATTAAACAACAAGACCGACCCCAAAAGGTCGGTCTTGCATATCATAGACAACAAAAGGGACTACTCCTCGTCGTTCTGCTGCTCTGGGAGCTTGAACTCGGTGAAGCCAGCGTTTACAAGGATGTTGTACCAAGCAAAGCACTTCTTCATATCTGATACGTGTACGCGGTCGCGGTCGTACTCTGGGAGTACCTTTGCGAACTCTGCCTGAATCTTATCTGCAGACTCCTTGTGTGAGATAGCCTCCTTGCCACCAGTGTAGTTCCAGATGTTTGTGAATACATCAGCAAGTGCGATATCCTCACCCTCTGTAAACATAGAGATCTCAGTAAGTGCGCTTACGCGAGCTGTAGATGCAGCGTTCATACGCTTGCCATCGAGCAATGACTCAACGATAACACCACGCATAGACTGCGCAACATACTTATATAGTCCTGGCTGACCAGAAATTGCCAATATATCTCTTAGCTCCATAGTTGTATAAATTGTTTTTGTTTGTTTAATTTTCGTTTAACCACGCAAATATAAGCAATCTTTTGTAAATTAATACCCTTTTCTAAGTAAATTCGTTATCTTTGTAAAAATATTTGGTTGATATGGTTATTCAGGCAAATTGTAAAATAAACCTCGGACTCGATGTCGTGCGTAAGCGCGAGGATGGCTACCACGAGCTGGAAACGGTGATGTTGCCAGTTTCGGGATTGTATGATATCGTGGAGGTTGAGTCTATCGCGAGCGGTGTGGAGTTTCGTGGCGAGGGTATAGAGGTCGACTGTCCGATGGATAAAAACCTCTGCGTGCGCGCTGCAAGACTTATGCAGGAGCGATACGATATCGGTGGCGTTCGTATTGTGCTCGATAAGCGCGTGCCCTTTGGTGC
Organism: Alistipes sp.; assembly: GCA_045633525.1. Taxonomy (GTDB): domain Bacteria; phylum Bacteroidota; class Bacteroidia; order Bacteroidales; family Rikenellaceae; genus Alistipes. Next base: position 4,786 of record JAZQYM010000063.1, read on the forward strand.
GGGCTTAGGAGGTGGCTCATCTGATGCCACTGCAGTTATTCTTGCGATAAACGAGATATACAAACTCGCTCTTGATAAGTCGGTGCTCTCGGCGTTGGCTGCGGAGCTTGGTAGCGATACTCCATTTTTTGTCTACAACCGCCCTATGCTCTGCACGGGTAGAGGCGAGATAATGAGTCCAGTGGAGGTTGATTTGTCGGGTCTATGGCTGATGGTAGCAAAGCCTCAGGAGGGAGTCTCTACGGCTGAGGCATATCGTGGTGTTAAGCCCGCCAAGCCAGTAACGCCACTTACCGAGTTGCTAAAGCGTCCAATTGAGGAGTGGCAGGGGAGTGTGAAGAATGATTTTGAACCACATATCCTTGCTGCGCACACAGATATCTTGGCTATTAAGAATCAGATGTTGAATGCTGGTGCTCTTTATGCTTCGATGTCGGGTTCTGGCTCTGCGGTGTTTGGATTATTTGCTAAGCGACCAGATATCGTCTTTAGCAACGACATTTTTGTTCACATCGAGCAGTGTTAATCCTTGATAATCGGAATTATATAGGCTTTCAACTCGCGGTTGAGAGCCTTTTCTTTGCCCCCTACAATGCTATCCAAGAGCGCGTGAAATGCCTCGGAGTGGTTGTGGTGGTGTGTGTGGCAGAGTTCGTGAAGAATGATAAACTCGCGTAGGTGCTCGGGGAGAAGCATTATAAATATAGATAGCGAGATGCCATTCTTGCCACTGCACGAGCCCCAGCGTGTGCGTGCTGATGATAGGCGTAGCGAGGTGTAGTGAAAGCCGTGCTCCTTAGCAAGGCGCTTGATAGTCGCGGGTATGTAGTCGCGTGCGCTATTTCGAATCACTTTCGCCTCCTCGCGCGTAATGGTAGGTACTGTGGCACGGCGCTCCTCGAGACGCTCGCGTGTTTTGAGTATCCACTCCACTTTGCTCTCAGCAAAGGCTATAGCATCCTTTTGGCGTACGAAAAGGGGGTAGGTTAGGCGTATAGTCCTATCGGGGCGTACAGATAGACGAATAGAGCGTGAACGCAGTGAGCGCACACACTCTATCAGTCCTAATGTTGGATGGTTTACAACGCTCATTACTCGCCAATACGCTGGCGTACAACCTCGAATAGCATAATCGCAGCCGCCGCAGATACATTCAACGACTCGGTACGACCGATAAGTGGAATGGCAAGCTGCTCGTCACACATCTTAAGCACCTCCTTCGAGATACCCTTATCCTCGGCACCCATAACGATAACCGTTGGCTTGCGGAAGTCTGCATCGTAGAGTAGCTTGCGGCTCTTCTCAGTAGCTGCAACAACCTGGAAACCATCTGCCTGCAACGCCTTAAGAGTGTTGCGAATAGAGCCTACACGGCATACTGGGATATTCTGCAACGCACCAGCCGATGAGCGAATAGCATCGCCATTTACAGGTGCTGAGTTCTTTAGTGGGGTGATAAGACCATGAGCACCTGCGCACTCTGCTGAGCGAGCAATACCGCCGAAGTTACGGACATCGGTTACGCCGTCAAATACCACGATAAGTGGTGTCTCATCCTCAGGTACGCGGTCCAAAATATCCTGCACCTCGACATAGTCGATAGCTGCAATCTGTGCTACAACACCCTGGTGGTTGCCCTTCGTAAGGCGGTTAAGCTTCTCGATAGGTACCTCCTGCCAACGTAGGTGGTGGCGCGCCATGAGGTCCTTAAGGTCGTTCATAAGCTGACCCTCAGCGCCCTTCTTTATGTATATACGCTCAATCTGTCGGCGAGCCTCAATAGCCTCTGCCACAGGGCGAATACCAAAAATAATGTTTTCCATATATTACTAATTACTAATTACTCACTACTAATTTCCAATTCGTAAGCAGCCTTCTCCCACTCGTGCATAAGGTGGTCGTATTGCTCCTTGAGGGCGTTGTACTTTGTGTAGTCGTCAGCATTGTACTCTGTAGCCACCGCAAAACGAGCGTCATACTCTGCAATCTGTTTCTCAACCTGTGCCGTCTCCTCCTCTATTGCCTCTACCGCCTTGCGTAGCTTGCGGATAAGTTTCTCCTGCTCCTTCTTCTGCTCGTATGATAGCTTGCCAGCAGTTGCGCCCTCGGTGCTCTTTGCTGTCGTGGTAGGTTTATCGTGGCGCTCAATCTCTTGCAACGACTCCACCTTGCGCTTCTCCAAGAAGTACCAGATATCGCCAAGATACTCTCTAACGCCACCATCCCTAAACTCATATATGCGATCTACAAGACCATCGAGGAACTCTCTATCGTGCGAAACAACTACTACCGTGCCGTCGAACTTCTGAAGGGCATCCTTCAAGATATCCTTCGAGCGCATATCCATATGGTTGGTAGGCTCGTCGAGAACGAGTAGGTTGTATGGTTCGAGCATCAAGCGCGCCATAGCAAGGCGTGAACGCTCACCACCCGAAAGCACCTTAACCTTCTTCTCGATATCCTCACCTCTAAAGAGGAAGGCTCCGAGAATATCGCGTAGGCGGGTGCGAATATCGCCCACAGCCACACGATCCAAGGTATCAAATACAGTAAACTCGCCATCCATCAAGTCATCCTGATTTTGAGCGTAGTAACCGATGTTTACATTTGCGCCGAGTTTGATATCGCCCTCACTCTGCTCCAATTCACCCACAAGCATACGGGCAAAGGTTGTTTTACCCTCGCCATTGCGACCTACAAGGGCTATCTTTTGTCCGCGCTCGATGGTAAACTCTGCACCCGAGAAGATGCGTTTCTCGCCAAATGCCTTACCTACACCCTTAACCTCCGCTACAATCTGACCTGTGCGTGGCGCTGGTGGAAACTTGATGTTTAGGCGTGATAGATCCTCCTCGTCAACCTCGATGCGCTCCAATTTATCGAGTTGCTTGATGCGTGACTGCACCTGGTTACTCTTAGTAGGCTTATAGCGGAACTTCTCGATAAACTCCTCGGTCTTCTCGATTAGGCGCTGTTGATTCTCGTATGCTGCCATCTGCTGTGCACGACGCTCAGCGCGTAGTACCACATACTTCGAATATGGTACTTTGTAGTCGTAGGCTTTGCCTAATGAAATCTCCACGGTGCGCGTGGTGACATTATCCAAGAAGGCGCGGTCGTGCGAGATTAGCAATACCGCACCGCTATAATTTTTAAGATACTCCTCGAGCCACTGAATACTCTCGATATCGAGGTGGTTGGTAGGCTCATCGAGTAGGAAAATCGAAGGTCGCTTAAGTAGCAACTTTGCCAACTCGATACGCATACGCCATCCTCCTGAAAATTCGCGTGTAGGGCGCTCGAAGTCGGTGCGCTTAAAGCCAAGACCGAGTAGCGTGCGCTCGATATCGGCATCGCGCGTGTCGCCACCAAGGATATGATAGCGGTCGTTAGCATCGTTCAAACGATGTATTAGGTTGGCATACTCATCCGACTCGTAGTCTGTGCGCGATCCTATCTCTGTGGTAAGGCGCTCGATGTCGGCCTCTATACGCAACACCTCGTCGAATGCCTTTGCGGTCTCGGCGATTAGGGTCGTGGTATCCGCCACGCGCATCTGCTGTGGAAGGTAGCCAATTGTACACTCTCCATTTATGGTCACAGCGCCCTCGGTAGGTTGCTGCTCGCCAGTGATAACACGCAGTAGGGTAGTCTTACCTGCACCGTTCTTACCCACAAGACCTATGCGGTCCTTGGGGTTAATCATAAATGAGATGCCGTCAAAGAGAGTCCAGCCTCCGTAACTTATTGTTAAGTTGTCTAATGAAATCATACTAATTTATAGAACATCCCACTAAGACTCGAGCATATCTACGATTGCCTGCTCTGGGTCTGGCGCACCAAATACAGAGCTTCCTGCCACCAATGCCTCAGCACCAGCATCGAAGAGTAGGCGTGAGTTTGATGCCGAGATACCACCATCAACCTCGATGATTAGGTCGTTAAGACCGAGCTCCTGCTTCTTCTTTGTAAGATACTCACACTTGGCGATAGATGAAGGCATAAACTTCTGACCTCCGAAGCCTGGCTCCACGCTCATAACAAGGATAAGGTCGAGCTTATCGAGCCACTTGTCCAAGACCTCAGGCTCGGTACCTGGCTTAATAGAGATACCAACCTTTGCTCCCGCCTTACGGATAAGGTTGATGCACTCCTCGATATTATCTGTAGCCTCGTAGTGGAATGTTACGTAGTCGGCACCAGCCTCTACGAAACGCTCAACATACTTCTCTGGAGCAGTGATCATAAGATGCACATCGAGCACCTTTGAAGTTCCCTTGCGGAGTGGCTTCATAAGTGGAAAACCAAAAGAGATATTTGGTACAAATACACCATCCATAACATCTACGTGTACCCACTCAGCCTGTGAGCGCTGGAGCATCTCCATATCACGATTAAGGTTTCCAAAGTCGGCAGATAATACTGACGGAGCAATAATTCTTTTCATAGTATTTTAGGTTGTTTTATCGTTGTTTCGACAGAATGCACAAAGGTAACAAAAAAATGTGAATATACAATCATTATGTGTGCGCATATTACCCGCGAGGGAATTATTTGAAGATTTTTTGTGGATTAAATTATTTCCACTATCTTTGTGCCAACTAAGGGGTGCTAAGCCTCTCTTATTAGGTTATGCCGGCGCGCAGTGTAATCGTGAGTAGGAGGTGTTTGGCTGAGATTACACCCATTGTACCGGATACAGGTAATGCTGAGACCGGGATAAAGGAAATATCTTGATAAAGCCCCTTTTCAACTTTAAATTAACGAGTATGAAAAGGTTTTTTTATTTTGTAGCTACTATGCTACTTCTATGTGCCGAGAGTAGGGCACAAGATCTCTATCAAAGGGTTGACACAACCAAAATCTATGAATTGGATGCTGTGGAGGTGGTTACTACCTACGCTACACGAACTACGCCCGTAGCGCAGAATAACCTCTCGAAGCAGGATATTATTCGTTCAAGTTATGGCGCAGATATGCCCTCTGCTCTTGCTCTGACACCCTCGCTTATTGCCACAAACGAGACAGGTGTTGGTATTGGTGCTACGGCGATTCGCCTCCGTGGAACGGATGCTACGCGTATCAACGTAACTATTAACGGTGTTGCAATGAACAACCCAGACTCTCACTCGATGTACTGGTACGATACCCCTGATTTAATATCCTCGGTAGGGTCGGTTCAGGTGCAGCGTGGTGCGGGAGTATCTACCAATGGTTCAGGTGCTTTCGGTGGTGCAGTCTCGATGACTACCGATGCCTTGTCTCCCGATTTTCGTGGCTCGGCATCTCTGTCATACGGTTCGTATAATACCAACAAGCAGGGTATAAACCTATCGTCGGGTCTTATCGCTGATCGTTGGGTTGTGGATGCTCGACTTACCCATATTGGCTCGGATGGCTATATCGAGCGAGGCTCTACTGACCTAAAGAGTTATATGGCGCAGGTGGGTTACTACGGCACAAATACAAAGATTAAGCTCCTCTCTTTTGGTGGTACGGCAAAGACTTATCTAACCTATAATGGTGTTTCGCGTGAGGATATGGCAAAGTATGGTCGTAGGTATCACACCTCTGGTCAGTACACTAAGACCAATGGCGAAGTTGCCTACTATGACGACCAAACAGATAACTATCTTCAGTTTAATAATCAGCTTGTTGTAAACCATAGCTTTAACCCACAGTTGATGTTGAATGCTACGCTATTCTACACCTATGGCTACGGCTATTATAACCAGTATCGTGACAATGAAGAGTTGGCGAAATATACCAACTTAGGTCGTGATGGCATAGCTGATATGATACGCCACAAATATATGTACAACCACACGGGTGGAGCAAATGTCGCGTTGAACTATCGCACTCGCACGCTCGACTTTGTAGCTGGTGGCTCGTGGAGTAGTTATACCTCGCCACACTGGGGTACAATATCGTGGGTCGATGGTATTGAGGATGTATCGGGACATTGGTATGATAACGATGTTGTGAAGAACGATGCCAATCTCTTTGCTCGCGCAAACTGGATTGCAATGGAGGGAGCAAACGATAGTGAGCTACACCTCTTTGGTGATTTACAATATCGTTATGTGGGTTATAGAGCGTGGGGTACAAATGATAATGCTGTTTGGAGTGATAGCAGTGGTTATTCGATGCAGCCTATCAATGTTGATAAGGAGTATAACTTCTTTAATCCTCGCGTGGGTGTTAGTTATTTAGTGCAAAATCACAATCTCTTTGCTTCTGTAGCTATAGCGCATCGTGAGCCTACGCGTTCGGACTTTACCGATAGGTATATGTTTGCAGCCGACGATAGCTATCCAGAGCCTGAGCGACTCACTGATTTCGAGGTTGGATATACCTATTCAGTACCTCGACTATCGCTTGGGGTGAACCTGTATTATATGCTGTATCACAATCAGTTGGTGGCAACAGGTATGGTTAATGATGGCGATGATGCTTTGAATGTGAACGTGGATAAGAGTTATCGTCGTGGTGTGGAGCTTATGGCTTCGTATAAGGCGACAAAATGGTTGACTCTATCGGCAAATACGACGCTCTCTCAGAACAAGATTGAGGATTATGTTGACCAGTTGAAAGATAGTCCAACATTTGGTAAAAATCTCGGTACGATGACTATCTCCTATTCGCCATCTGTTGTTGGGTCGTTTATTGCCGATGTTCACCATAAGGGCTGGTCTGCAATGTGGCATACGCAGTATGTTGGTAAACAGTATTTTACAAATAATGAGACTGAGGCTCTTTCGTTGGATGCTTACTGTGTTACTAATCTTGATTTGTCTTACACGATGAAGTTGCGCGATGGTGGCTCTATTCGTATGGGTATGGCTGTAAATAACCTGTTCTCTACACTCTATGAGTCAAATGGTTATGGCTGCTCGTATATGTGGGACGGGGTGCGTTGTGACGATGCGTTTTACTTCCCTCAAGCACCTATCAACGTGTTGGCAAATCTGACTGTGAATTTTTAGAGTTAAAAGCAAAAAATGGAACTTAAATTACTCTTGCAAATAGTGGGTGCGGTGCTCGGCTTATTGTACTTGTGGCTGGAGTATCGAGCGAATATTTGGTTGTGGGTTGTAAATGCAATTATGCCTATTGTCCATGGTACTCTATATCTTAGCTCGGGTATATACGCTGATGCGGCAATGCAGCTCTACTATGTTTTAGCGGGAGTCTATGGCTTTTGTGTTTGGAAGTTTGGTGCAGGTCGTGCAAAAAATGAGGTTAACATACAGCATACACCTATGAGTTGGGTTATTCCGCTTGTGATTGTATATGCGGTGTTGCATTTTGCAATGTACTTCGTTCTAAGCGAATTTACCGATAGTCGTGTTCCATTTTTCGACTCTATGTCTACCGCGTTATGCATCGTGGCTATGTGGATGCTCTCGCGTAAGTTGGTAGAGCAGTGGCTTGTGTGGTTGGTGGTTGATATGATCAGCGTAGGATTGTATCTCTACAAGGGAATACCTATTACGGCTATGCTCTACACGCTCTATTGCGCGCTCGCGATAGCGGGTTATATGCGCTGGCGAAGGCAGGTGTTAATAAAAAGTTGAAAAAAGTAGATTTTACTATTTTTTTATCGGGATATATTTTGTATCTTTGTTGCATAAATTAAATAGTAATACCTGCGTATGTCAAAACTATCGCACAATGTGATAACGGCAACATATCTGAGACTCGATGCTACGAGCCCAAAGTCGGTTTCTTGCTTTCAGCAAGTGACGCAGCCTTCAGGTGCTATCACTGTGGATATTATGCGCGACGCAAAGAGTGTAATATAATATTTAGACCGCTGATACTTAGGGTGTTGGCGGTCTTTGCTTTTGAAAGAAATTAAAAATAATATAAACTAAACAACTTGAAGATTATGAAAGTAGCAGTTATTATGGGTTCTACCAGCGACTGGGATGTTATGAAGGCAGCAGTCGAGACTTTGGAGGAGTTGGGTATCGAATACGAGAAGCGCGTTATCTCGGCACACCGCACACCTCACCTAATGGTTGAGTATGCTGAGTCTGCTCGTGAGCGTGGTATTGGTGCTATCATCGCCGGTGCGGGTGGTGCTGCGCACGTTGCAGGTGTTACAGCTGCGTTGACTACAGTGCCAGTGATTGGAGTGCCTATCAAGACATCGGCTTTGGGTGGTCTTGATTCATTGCTTTCGATTGTGCAGATGCCTGGTGGTATCCCAGTCTCAACAACTGCTATCAATGGAGCTAAGAATGCGGCTCTTATCGCAGCCTCAATCTTTGCTCTTACTGATAAAGCTTTGGAGGAGCGTTTGCTCGCTTTCCGTAAGGCGCAGACTGAGAAGGTTCTCGCAGCAGAGTTGTAATTTAAACTACTAACGACAAACAGACAATCATGAAGAATCGTCGCATATTTGTTGAAAAATATTCACGCTTTGAGGTTGAGGCTGATACTCTACGTAAGGAGTTGAACTCAAACCTCGGTCTTAACATCGAGAAACTCCGCTTTGTAAATGTTTACGACCTATTTGGTTTTAGCGATGAGTTGTTGGAGAAGAGTCGCTACTCGGTATTTGGTGAGGTTGTTACCGATGCCGTTACCGATGAGTGCGATATGTGTGGTATGCCACATCTTGCTGTGGAGTTCTTGCCTGGTCAGTTCGATCAGCGCGCAGCCTCTGCGGTAGATTGTGTCCATCTTATTGACCCTAATGCTGAGGTTAAGATTAAGTCATCGCGCCTCTATATCTTCGATGAGAGTGTAGATGCTGAGGCACTGGCGCGTATCGAGAAGTACTTGGTTAACGCCGTAGAGTCGCGTAAGAAGAACCTTGAAGTATTGAACGATAACGAGAGTGCAGAGGTTAAGCCAGTAGCTGTATTGGAGGGCTTCCGTCAGATGAAGGAGGAGGATTTGGCAGCGTACTGCAAGGAGAATGGTCTTGCGATGAATGCTGATGACCTTCGCGAGGTTGTGAACTACTTTACTAAGGAGGGTCGCGATCCAGTGGAGACTGAGCTTCGTATCCTCGATACATATTGGAGTGACCACTGTCGTCACACAACCTTCACTACCGAGATTGAGGAGATCACCCTTGACGACTCGTTTATGCGTGCTGAGTTCGAGGAGTCGCTCGACTTGATGCGTAAGATTCGCTCGGAGTTGGGTCGTGAAGAGAAGAGTCTCTGCCTTATGGAGCTTGCTACAATTGGTGCTCGCTATCTCAAGAAGATGGGCAAGCTCGATGATATGGAGCAGAGCGAAGAGAATAACGCTTGCTCAATCTTCGTAAACGTAGATGTTGACGGCGTTATGGAGAAGTGGTTGTTGCAGTTTAAGAATGAGACACACAACCACCCAACTGAGATTGAACCATTCGGTGGAGCTTCAACATGTCTTGGTGGTGCTATCCGTGACCCATTGTCAGGTCGTAGCTACGTTTATCAGGCTATGCGTGTAACAGGTGCTGGCGATATCTACAAACCAGTATCGGAGACTATGGCTGGTAAGTTGCCACAGCGCATTATCTCTACGAAGGCGGCGGCAGGTTATTCAAGCTACGGTAACCAGATTGGTCTTGCTACAACCCACGTTCGTGAGGTTTACCACCCAGACTATGTTGCTAAGCGTTTGGAGGTAGGTGCTGTTGTTGGTGCTGTTAAGGCTGAGAATGTGCGCCGTGAGTCTCCTGCTGCGGGCGATGTAGTATTGTTGCTTGGTGGTCGCACTGGTCGTGACGGTGTCGGTGGCGCAACAGGTTCATCAAAGGAGCATACGCTATCATCTTTGGAGGAGTGTAGCTCTGAGGTGCAGAAGGGTAATGCTCCCGAGGAGCGTAAGTTGGCTCGTCTGTTCCGCCGTGGCGATGTTACTCGCTTGATTAAGAAGTCTAACGATTTTGGTGCTGGTGGTGTTAGTGTTGCTATTGGTGAGCTTACCGATGGCTTGGATATCTACCTCGACCGTGTACCAACCAAATATAAGGGTCTAAACTACTCGGAGCTTGCTATTTCGGAGTCGCAGGAGCGTATGTCGGTGGTTATCGAGCGCAAGGATATGGAGCAGTTTATGGCTCTCTGTCACGAGGAGAATGTTGAGGTAACCTATGTTGCAGATGTTACCGATACACGTCGTATGCGTATGTTCTCTGGCGATAAGGTTGTGGTTGACCTATCACGCGACTTTATCGACTCGGCAGGTGCTAAGCACTATACAAAGATTTGCATTGGTGGTGTTGAGAATGTTAACCCATTCGAGCGCAAGATTGAGGGTGCTACAACCACCAAGCGTATGAAGAACAACCTTTCGGATGATAACGTAGTATCACAGAAGGGTCTTATTGAGATGTTTGACTCTACCATCGGTGCATCTACTGTATTGATGCCATTTGGTGGTAAGACTCAGTGCACAGAGACTCAGGTGTCGGTGCAGAAGTTGCCTGTAGGTGGTGGCTTCACAAATACAGCAAGTATCATGGCTTATGGCTACAACCCATATATCGCTAAGTGGAGCCCATATCACGGAGCTGCATACGCTGTTGTGGATGCTTGTGCTAAGGTCGTTGCTGCGGGTGCTAAGTACGACAATATGCGCTTCTCATATCAGGAGTACTTCGAGCGTATGAGCGATGCTAAGTCTTGGGGTAAGCCATTGGCAGCGTTGCTTGGTGCGTTGAAGATGCAGGTTGAGCTTGGCTTGCCATCAATCGGTGGTAAAGACTCTATGAGTGGTACTTTCCGTGATATCAATGTGCCACCTATGCTTATGGCGTTCGGTATTACTACTGTGGATGCTCGTAATGTTATCAGCCCAGAGTTCAAGAAGGGTGGTCATAAGATCTATATCATCCGCCATACTCCAAAGGAAAACTATATGCCAGATACCGATCAGCTAAAGGCAAACTTCGACTTCGTATCTCAGAAGATTGCCGAGGGCGATATCCTCTCGGCTTACGCAGTAGGCTTTGGTGGTGTTGCTGAGGCTGTGGCTAAGATGTCGTTTGGTAACAATATCGGTGCGGAGCTTGAGTGCGACGAGCAGATGTTGTACAACCTATCATACGGTTCTATCGTTGTTGAGAGCCGCCGTACACTCAACCACCCATCGGCTGAGTATATCGGTAACACGCTTGCTAAGGAGGCTATCTTCGTCAACGGTACACGCCTTCCATTGGAGGAGTTGTTGGAGGCAAATACCGAGAAGTACACATCGGTATATGTTGACAAGGGTAAGAAGGGTGAGCCTACACGCGTTAGCGATGGTAAGATGCACATGAAGGAGTACAAGGGCGAGAAGGTTGACAAGGTTAAGGTCTTTATTCCAGTATTCCCAGGTACTAACTGCGACTACGATACAGCTCGCGCATTTGAGCGCGCTGGCGCTGAGGTTACAATGTCGGTATTTAAGAACCTTACTGGTGATGATGTATTTGCCTCAATCCGTGAGATGAAGGAGAATATTGAGCGTTGCCATATTATGGCTCTTGCAGGTGGCTTCTCTGCAGGTGATGAGCCAGATGGTAGCGGTAAGTTCATCGCAAATGTGCTCAACAATAAGGATATTGCGGATGCTATCCACGCCTTGTTGGATCGTGGTGGCTTGATGCTTGGTATCTGCAACGGCTTCCAGGCGTTGGTTAAGTCAGGCTTGTTGCCATACGGTCGTTTGGGTATGGTTACTAAGGCTTCGCCAACATTGTTCCGTAACGATATCAACCGCCATATCTCGCAGATCGTATCTACACGTGTGGGTACAGTTGCATCGCCTTGGTTGCGTTCGTTTGAGGTAGGAGATATCCACTCTATCGCTGTGAGCCACGGTGAGGGCAAGTTCGTTGTTAGCGACGAGATGGCCGAGGAGTTATTCCGCAATGGTCAGGTTGCATTCCAGTATGTGGATGCTGAGAATCGTCCTACAACCGATGCGCCATATAACCCTAATGGCTCGAGCTTCGCTATCGAGGGTATCATCGATCCATCGGGTCAGATCCTCGGTAAGATGGGTCACACAGAACGTTATGAGCGCGACTTGATGAAGAATATCCATGGCGAGAAGGTTCAGGATATCTTTGCAAATGCAGTTAACTACTTCCTTAACCGATAGTAAGTATGAAGGAGTTGGAACTACTCTACGAAGGTAAGAGTAAGCAGATATATAAGACAGACAACAACTATGTCGTAATTCGCTTCAAGGATGATACCTCGGCGTTCTACAACATCAAGCGCGCTATCATCGAGCAGAAGGGTCGCCTTACGTGCGATATCTCCTCTATGGTGCTCGACTATCTAAATCGCCACAACATCAACACGCACTTCGTAGAGCGTGTTGGTGATGATGGTCAGTTGTGCCGCGTTGTGGAGCATATCCCAGTTGTGGTTATTGTCCGCAACGTTGTGGCAGGCTCTATGGCTAAGCGCCTCGGCTTGGAGGAGGGTATTGTGCCTGAGAATACAATCTTTGACCTCTGTTTGCGCCGTAGTGACTTGGGTGATCCGCTTATTAACGACCATCACGCTGTAGCTCTTGGCTTTGTAAGCTACGAGGAGCTTGCCCAGATGTATGAGATGTCGGCAAAGATTAACCAGTGCCTTATTGAATTGTACGACAAGGTAGGTATTACGGTTGTCGACTTTAAGATTGAGTTTGGTCGCGCTGCAGATGGTAGCTTGGTTTTGGCAGACGAGCTCTCGCCAGACACTTGCCGTCTTTGGGATAAGGCTACTGGCGAGCGTATGGATAAGGATCGTTTCCGCAGAGACTTGGGTCGCGTTCGCGAGACCTATGAGGAGGTTGCTCAGCGACTACACAATGTACTTTAATAAACATAGGTATGCTTAAAGATTCATTAGATATATATGGTGATGACTTGCACGAGGAGTGCGGTGTGTTTGGTATCTTTGGCGTAGATGATGCACCTAACCTTGCATACTATGGTCTGCATGCTTTGCAGCACCGTGGTCAGGAGGCGTGTGGTATCTCGGCATTCGATGGCGACAAACTAAATACGGTTAAGGGTGAGGGTCTTGTGACTGAGGTTTTCAACCAGCAGAAACTCTCGAAACTAAGTGGTCGTATTGCTATCGGTCATGTGCGATATGCTACAACAGGTGGCGGTGGTGCAAACAATGTGCAGCCATTCTCGTTCAATCACCATACAGGAGACTTTGCTCTTGCACACAATGGCAATTTGGTTAATTCAAGAGAGTTGGCTGAGTACCTTGAGGTGCGTGGCAGTCTCTTCCACTCTACATCAGATAGTGAGCTCTTGGCTCATCTTGTAAAAAAGGATAACCGCGAGGATAAGCGTATTGATAACATTATCGAGGCGTTGAATATGTTGGAGGGAGCCTTTGCCTTCCTTATTATGACAAAGAATCGCATCTACGCTTGTCGCGATAAGCACGGTTTACGTCCTTTGGCTCTCGGTAAGTTGGGTGATGGCTATGTAATCAGTTCGGAGACTTGTGCCTTGGATATCGTAGGTGCTGAGTATATACGAGATATTGAGCCAGGTGAGATTATTACTATCGACCACCACGGCATCCGCTCGAACTTCTATTCACGCTACCAGCGTCACTTGATGTGCGCGATGGAGTATATCTACTTCGCGCGCCCTGATAGCGATATCGAGGGTTGCAATGTGCACTCATTCCGTAAGCTTTCGGGTCGCTACCTTTATGAGCAGTGTCCTACAAAGGCAGATGTGGTTATCGGTGTGCCAGACTCAAGTATCAGTGCTGCTATCGGCTATTCTGAGGCGAGTGGAATCCCATACGAGATGGGTCTTATTAAGAATAAGTACATCGCTCGCACCTTTATCCAGCCTTCGCAGGAGATGCGCGAGAAGGGTGTTCGTATGAAGCTCTCGGCAGTGCGTTCGTTGGTTAATGGTAAGTCGGTAGTGCTTATTGACGACTCTATTGTGCGCGGTACTACATCATTGCGTATCGTGAGATTGCTTAAGGAGGCGGGTGCTAAGGAGGTACACGTTCGTATCGCCAGCCCTGCAATCACAAATCCTTGCTTCTACGGTATTGATATGTCTACTCGCGAGGAGTTGCTCTGCGCTCGTATGTCTAAGGAGGAGGCGTGCAAGGCTATCGAGGCAGACTCGTTGGAGTTCCTATCTGAGGAGTCGTTGCTTAAGTCGGGTAATCGTTCGGAGTTGTGTATGGCGTGCTTCAATGGCTGTTACCCAACATCGTTGTATCATAATAAGTTGAATAAATAATAAAAAATAGATATAGTTATGGCAAAAAGTTATGAGGCTGCCGGTGTAAATCTCGAGGCAGGTTATGAGGTAGTTCGACGCATTAAGTCGCATGTAGCATCTACAAAGCGCGTTGGCTCGATGGGTAATATTGGCGCTTTTGGTGGTATGTTTGACCTTGGCGCGCTCAATGTTAAGGAGCCAGTATTGGTTAGCGGTACTGATGGCGTTGGTACAAAGCTTAAGCTTGCGTTTGAGATGGATAAGCACGATACTATCGGTATTGATGCTGTTGCAATGTGTGTAAACGATGTCTTGGCGCAGGGTGCAGAGCCATTGGTATTCTTGGATTATGTGGCTGTAGGTCATAACGAGCCAGCTAAGGTTGAGGCTATCGTTGCAGGTGTTGCGGAGGGTTGCCGTCAGGCTGGTTGTGCACTTGTTGGTGGCGAGACTGCCGAGATGCCAGGTATGTATCAGGATGGCGAGTACGATATTGCTGGTTTCACTGTAGGTGTTGTTGAGCGTTCGAAGCTTATTGATGCTGGTGAGCGTGTAAAGGTTGGTGATGTATTGGTAGGTATCGCCTCTAGCGGTGTTCACTCTAACGGCTTTAGCCTTGTGCGTAAGGTGGTTAGTGATAACAACCTAAAGCTTGACGAGACCTATCCAGAGCTTGATGGTCGCAAGCTTGGCGAGGCGCTTTTGGAGCCTACACGCATCTATGTAAAGCAGGTGTTGAAGGTTATTGCAGAGTGTGATGTTCACGGTATTAGCCATATCACTGGTGGTGGTTTCGACGAGAATATCCCACGCATCTTGAAGGATGGTCAGGGTGTAGAGGTTAAGGAGGGTAGCTGGGAGATTTTGCCAGTATTCCGCCTCTTGGAGAAGTATGGTAAGGTAGGTCATAGAGAGATGTTCAACATCTTCAATATGGGTATCGGTATGGTTATCGCTTTGCCTGAGGCTGATGCCCAGAAGGCTATCGCTATCCTTGAGGAGTGTGGTGAGCGTGCCTCTGTTATCGGTCGCGTTGTTGAGGGTGAGGGTGTAACAATCCTCTAATGTAATAGAGTATGAAAAAGACCAAGTTAGCGGTATTTGCGAGTGGTAGCGGTAGCAACTATGAGGCTATCGTCGAGGCGTGCCGTGATGGTAGAATAGATGCCGAGGTTGTATTGCTTGTGTGCGATAAGCCAGGTGCCAAGGTGTTGGAACGTGCTAAGCGTTACGGTACGGAGAGTTATGCCTTCACGCCTAAGGATTTCGAGTCGCGTGAGGCATACGAGAGCGTTATTGCAGATATGCTCGATGAGCGCGGTGTAGATTTCGTATGCTTGGCTGGCTATATGCGTATTGTGGGTAAGGTGTTGCTCTCACGTTATGAGCAGCGCATCGTAAACATCCACCCATCGCTATTGCCATCCTTTAAGGGTGCACACGCAATTCAGGATGCGGTAGATTATGGCGTTAAGATCTTCGGTGTTACAACTCACTTCGTGGACGAGACCTTGGATGGCGGTAGAATTATCGACCAGGGTGCTATTGTCTATGAGGGTAGCGATATCGAGGAGCTTACTAACCTCATTCACAACATCGAGCATAAGCTCTATGTGAAGACTATTAATAAACTGATAAATAAGAAATTCTAAGATATGCGAGCATTAGTTAGCGTAAGCGATAAGTGTGGTGTTGTTGAGTTTTGCGAGAACCTCCGCCGTTTGGGTTGGGAGATTATCGCTACTGGCGGCACACAGAAACTACTTGAGGATAGCGGTGTTAAGACCATTGGTATTAGCGATGTTACTGGTTTTCCAGAGATTTGTGACGGTCGTGTAAAGACCCTCCACCCAAAGGTGCACGGTGGTCTTTTGGCGCGCCGTGATGATGAGAGTCACCTCAAGGCTTTGAAGGATAACAGTATCGAGTTTATCGATATGGTATGTGTTAACCTCTATCCATTCCGTCAGACTATCTCTAAGCCAGATGTTAAGATGGAGGATGCAATTGAGAACATCGATATCGGTGGTCCATCTATGCTCCGTTCGGCAGCTAAGAACTATCGCGATGTAACCGTTGTTTGCGACCCTCAGGACTACGCTCGTATCATTGCAGAGATCGAGGAGGGTGGTAACACAACTCTTAAGACACGTCTTGAGCTATCGGCAAAGGCTTATACTCACACCGCAGAGTATGATATGTGCATCGCTACATATATGCGTAAGCAGGCAGAGCTTAACGAGAAGTTGTTTGCGTCGTTCGACCTTGTGCAGTCGTTGCGCTATGGCGAGAACCCACACCAGTCGGCTAAGTTTTACGCTTCTGAGGAGCGCGTGCCATACTCTTTGGCTACAGCTAAGCAGCTTAACGGCAAGGAGATGTCGTATAACAATATCCAGGATGCCAACGCTGCGTTGAATATCGTTCGTGAGTTCTCTGAGCCATTTGCAGTAGGTCTTAAGCACATGAATCCTTGTGGCGCCGCTATAGGTAAGGATATCAAGGAGGCTTGGCAGAAGGCATACGAGGCAGACACAGTGAGCATCTTTGGTGGTATCGTGGCTGTAAACCGCGAGATTACTAAGGAGGTAGCAGAACTTATGAAGCCTATCTTCCTCGAGATTATTATGGCGCCTTCATTCAGTGATGAGGCTCTCGAGATTCTTACTACAAAGAAGAATCTTCGCCTCTTGCAGGTAGATATGGGCGAGCTTAGCTCTGTTCAGACTCAGTACGTGTCTGTAAACGGTGGCCTTCTTGTTCAGCAGCTCGATACCGAGACTAAGGAGGTTGTTGCAGATATGTGTGTTACAGAGCGTAAGCCATCTGCCGAGGAGATTGAGGATATGAACTTCGGCTGGCGCATCGTTAAGCACGTTAAGTCTAACGCTATTGTTGCTGTTAAGGATGGTCACACTGTAGGTGTTGGTGCAGGTCAGATGAACCGTGTAGGTTCTGCAGAGATCGCTCTAAAGCAGGCTCAGGCTGCAGGCTTCACAGAGAACCTTGTTCTTGCCTCTGATGGCTTCTTCCCATTCGACGATACCGTAACCCTCGCTCAGCAGTATGGCGTTACAGCCCTTGTTCAGCCAGGTGGTAGTGTTCGCGATGAGGACTCTGTAAAGAAGGCAAACGAGTTTGGTATGACGATGTTGGTAACAGGTATGCGCCACTTTAAGCATTAATTTGTTGTGATAATGGCACATCTATGGCATTGGGCTTGTCTGAAAATGCTCATTTACCTCAAGTAAACTCCGCTTTTTCAGCCTGCGACCCACTACCATATATGCACCATTCTGACAACAAATAGAGTTGTGCAAATAAAACGAATTGAATATGAAAGTATTAGTTATAGGCTCAGGTGGTCGTGAGCACGCTATTGTTGAGGCGTTGTCGCGTTCGCCACGAAAGCCAAAGATATATGCTGCACCAGGTAATGCTGGTATTGCAGCGCTTGCCGAGTGTGTAGCAATCAAGGACACAGAGACTGATAAGCTCCTCGCTTTTGCCCAGGAGAACGGTATCGAGCTAACTGTTGTTGGACCTGAGGCGGCACTCGCAGTGGGCGTAGTGGACAAGTTCCGTGCTGCGGGACTCAAGATTTTCGGTCCTACAAAGGCTGCTACGGAGATTGAGTCAAGTAAGGATTTCGCTAAGCGCTTGATGAAGAAGTACGATGTCCCTACGGCTGATTATGCTACATTCTCGGACTTTGACGAGGCATTGGCATACGTGCGCAAGGGTTCGCTTCCAACAGTGTTGAAGTATGACGGTTTGGCTGCAGGTAAGGGTGTTGTTATCGCAACCACTATGGAGGAGGCTGAGGCAACACTTCGTGATATGCTTCTCGATACTAAGTTTGGCGAGGGTAGAGTAGTTATCGAGGAGTTTCTCACTGGTGAGGAGTTCTCGTTGATGTGCTTTGTGGCTGGAAATAAGATTTGCCCTATGCCCGTAGCGCAGGATCATAAGCGCGCCTACGACAACGATGAGGGTCCAAATACTGGTGGTATGGGTGCTTATACTGAGTTGCCATTCGTATCGGTTGAGGATCACGAGTACGCTATGACAAATATTATGCAGCGCGTAGCTGATGCTATGGTTGCGGAGGGTACACCATTTACAGGTGTTCTCTATGGTGGTCTTATGAAGACCCCACAGGGTATTAAGGTTATTGAGTTTAACGCGCGCTTTGGCGACCCAGAGACTGAGGTTGTGTTGCCACGCCTTAAGAGTGATGCTATCGATGTATTTATGGCTGTTGCAAACAACGAGCAGCCAGAGACAGAGTGGAGTGAGGAGGCTACACTTGGTATCGTCCTTGCATCTAAGGGCTATCCTGGTGACTACCAGAAGGGCTTTGTTATCAAGGGTGCTGAGCGCGTAGAGTCTAAGATATACCATATGGGTACTGCAATGAAGGAGGGCAACCTCGTTACTGCAGGTGGACGTGTGATGATTGTCGTAGCATCGGCACCAACACTCAAGGAGGCGCAGATGAAGGCTCGCGAGGATATTGCAAAGATTGAGTGCGACAACCTCTTCCACCGTACCGATATCGGAGCAAAGGCGTTTAAATAAAAAAGTAGATTATGATTATAAAGGGTAAAGATTTATCAGCATCAATTAAGGAGGCGCTTAAGGTGCGTGTTAATGTGCTTGGTGAGCAGTATGGTCGCACACCAAACCTTGCCGTAATTCTTGTTGGTGACGATCCAGGTAGCGTATCGTATGTTACCGGTAAGGCTAAGGCAGCCACCGAGATTGGTATTCGCAATACCACCATTCGTCGTGATGCTACAATCGCTGAGCAGGATCTCTTGGATCTTGTGCAGCAGCTCAACGATGATGAGGATGTAGATGGTATTCTTGTGCAGTTGCCATTGCCTAAGCATATCGACGAGAATAAGGTTATTAAGGCGATATCGCCAGAGAAGGATGTGGATGCCTTCCACCCAATCAACGTGGCAAAGCTATGGCTTAAGCAGCCATGTATGCTACCTTGCACACCTAAGGGTATTATCAAACTGCTTCACTTCGCTGGCGTAGATATCGCGGGTAAGGAAGCTGTAGTTGTTGGTCGTAGCCATATCGTTGGTCAGCCAGTATCGAAGTTGTTGTTGGATGAGAATGCTACGGTAACAATTGCTCACTCACGCACAAAGAACCTTGCTGAGGTTACACGTCGTGCCGATATTCTTGTTGTTGCGGTTGGTCGTGAGCGTTTCGTTACTGCCGATATGATTAAGCCAGGAGCTGTGGTTATAGACGTGGGTGTTAACCGTGATACTCGCAATGGCAAGCTATGTGGTGATGTTGATTTTGAGGAGGCACAGAATGTTGCTGCTGCCATCACGCCAGTGCCAGGAGGTGTAGGTCCGATGACCATTACTTGCCTTATGGAGAATACCGTGGAGGCATACATTAATAGAATGACTAAGTAAGTTGCTAACCTAAAATATAAAGTTATGATCGAGAGATATAGCAGAGAGATTATGCGTAAGGTATGGACCGAGCAGAATAAGTTTGATGCCTACCTTCGTGTTGAGATTTTGGCCTCTGAGGCGTGGAGCCAGCTTGGCGTGGTTCCTAAGGAGGATGTTGAGAAATTATGGAAGAATGCTAAGTTCGATATCAACCGCATCTATGAGATCGAGCAGCAGACACGTCACGATATCGTAGCCTTCACTCGCGCCGTGAGCGAGACTTTGGGCGAGGAGCGTAAGTGGGTGCACTATGGTCTTACAAGTACCGATGTTGTAGATACCGCTAATGGCTACCTTCTAAAGCAGGCTAACACTATCCTTTTGGAGGACCTCGAGCAGATGTTGGAGGTGTTGCGCAAGCGCGCTATTGAGTTCAAGGATACCCCTTGCATTGGTCGAACACACGGTATCCACGCAGATATCACCTGCTTTGGTCTTAAGTGGGCTTTGTGGTATGAGGAGATGAAGCGTAACCTTAACCGCTTTATCACCGCAGCACGTGGCGTAGAGGTTGGTAAGATCTCTGGTGCTGTGGGTAACTTTGCAAACATCCCTCCATTTATCCAGGACTACGTATGCGAGAAACTTGGTACTGAGAGCGCAAATATCTCTACACAGGTTATCCAGCGTGACCGTCACGCCTACTATATGGCTACTCTTGCAGTTATTGCATCGAGCATCGAGCAGATGGCAATGGAGATTCGTAACCTTCAGCGTACCGTGGTGCACGAGGTTGAGGAGTCATTCGGTAAGGGCCAGAAGGGCTCATCAGCAATGCCTCACAAGCGTAACCCAATCTCATCTGAGAATATGTGTGGCTGTGCCCGCGTTATGCGTGGTTATATGGCTGCCTTCTACGAGAATGTGGCGCTATGGCACGAGCGTGATATCTCACACTCAGCAACCGAGCGTATCATCCTCCCAGATGCAACTATGCTACTCGACTATATGCTCAACCGTTTCCGTGGCATCCTCGAGAATCTTGTCGTATTCAAGGATGTGATGATGGAGAATATCTATCGTACTCGCAAGGTTATCTTCGCGCAGCGCGTTATGAATGCCCTTATCGAGCGAGGCTTCTCTCGTGAGAAGGCATACGACACCGTTCAGCCTATCGCTATGCGTGCTATGAGCGAGCGTGCCGACTATCAGGAGCTTCTTGCCGAGAGCCCAGAGGTTATGGCAGTTCTCACTCGTGCCGAGCTTGATGAGTGTTTCACTCTTGAGTACTACCTTAAGAATGTGGACTATATCTTTGATCGCGTAGGCATTGAGTAATTTCTTGTGATAAGTCGCAATCTGCGGCACATCCCTAAAAGTAAACCATCCAGGGCTGTACTACTTGTACTATCCCTGGATGGTTTCTTTTGTGATGCACCACATCTCACGCCTTCTCCCAAGAAATTCGGGTAGTGCTGCCCTGTATGTCTGTGTTTATTTCGCTTTAGCAAGCGACAGCTACGCTGAAAGGGCAGAAGAGGCAAAAGCGGCAGAAGCGGATTTACTAATTACTAATTCCCCCTTAGGCCCCTCAGGCCCCTTAACTCCTCTTAGGCCCCTTTTTACTTTTCAGTTTTCCCTTTTCCCTTTTTATAAATCTCGCGCGAAGCGCTCCATACTTTTCACCTTTCACCTTTCAGTTTACAATCAGAGGGGCGCGCGGTAAGCAACCCGCGCATCCCCTCCGCATTCGAGCGCACTCGAACAAACTTTATACTTAACTATGCAATGGGTAAAAGGTCTGTTTCTATATTACTCACCTATAACCACGGTCTGGTCGATCTCAATACCCCAATCGAAGAGGTCGGCAGCGCACTGCATCTGCATATTGGTAAGCGTTGTTTGCGATGCTGTGTCGCCAACCACGGCATTGAAGAAGGCGAGAGTAGAGGGGTAGTACTGCTTAACCTTGCGCGCAAAGCACTCATAGAAGGCGCGTTGTGCCTGGTGGTTGAGACCTGCAGGAAGTATGCCCTCCTCCACAAGCATCGGGTAAGGGTAGATATTGCGCATATTATGAGGGTTTGCCTTTAGTTCCTCCACAATTGTAGACACCACATATACCTCCACTGTGTCGCCTCTGCTTGGAAGCTCGATAAATGTTGTGTAGATAGGATAGTCTATCTCTATCGCCTCTACCACATTGCCACTAAAGGCGTTGAACTCAGCCTCGGCAAGGTTATCCAAGTAGACCATATCGCGGTAGGCGCGCAACTCTCGGCGTAGCTCCTCGCGCTCTTTATCGTCCCAGCGTCTTTGTTGGCTACAGCCCACAATTGAGGTTGCTACGGCAACCATAGTCATAAAGAGTAAAATCTTTTTCATTGTCTTATAATTTTGGTTTGTCCTTATCCTCTGCAACCATCGTGCCACGTCGTTTGTCGTATAGCGCCGTAACATAGACCGTGAATACTGGAAACATAGCCATACCTATAATGGGTAGGATTACGCATATAATCTTGCCAACAGCTGTTACGGGGAATATCTCAGCACCCACGGTGGTCATATTCATACATGCCCACCACAGCGCATCGCCAAAACTCTCGACACTGCTATTTACGGGTGCTTCGTACTCGTAGAAGAAGAGGGCAGAAAAATAGGTGCATATCACTACTGTAGCTATATATGCCCAAAGTAGGCGTGTGACACGCCCTTCGATAAGCCAGCGTAGCGTGAAGTACAATGCCATCACTGCGCGTAGCATAATCACGCCACTAAGTACGACTGCGCCCTTGTATCCAAGTGCGATGCCAGCCCGTTCAACTATAAAGTGGTAGGGTATTGAGAGCACAAGCATCATAAAGTTCCGAGCAAAGAAACGTATTGGATGCTCGCTGTTGTACATTAGGGTGAAGAAGTCGACTATAAAGATTATGCAGACCACCAACATTGCCCAAGAGTATATCTTAGAGAAGTGCTCCATTTGGTGCGAGTAGATTATCTCCACCGAGAGTGATGCGAGCAGTATTAAACTGGCAAGCAGTGATAATATGTTGATGAATCTTAGGAACATAATCTTTTTATGATATGTTTGCAAAATATATACCATAAAATGGTTTATTTTTCTAAAAAAAATAGGGG
>JAZQYM010000064.1:0-53829 GCA_045633525.1 Alistipes sp.
TCAGCCCACTTATAACCATAGTAACCTGTAGCGTAGCCACCTGAGAAGATATGGGTGAATGATGGGCCCATAGCGCAACCCTCACCTACAGGAAGCACCTTTGTAGGCTCAAGAGCAGCAAGCTCGAATGACATTACATCACCCTCGAATGGAGCAGTGATAGTGTGCCATGCCATATCAAGCATACCGAATGAAAGCTGGCGTACATTGAAGTATGCAGCAAGGTAGTTCTTAGCGCTTACAAGCTTCTCGATAAGCTCTGCAGGCATAGACTCACCTGTCTGGTAGTGCTTAGCCCAAAGGTCGAGATACTCCTTCTCAGTAGCCCAGTTCTCCATAATCTGTGATGGGAGCTCCACGAAGTCGCGCATTACAGCAGTACCGTTGATAGACTCATACTTACCCTTAGCAAGGATACCGTGAAGACCGTGACCGAACTCGTGAAGGAATGTAGTGAACTCGTCGAAAGTAAGGAGTGAAGGTGTGTTTGCAGTAGGCTTAGTGAAGTTCATCACAAGCTGTACCAATGGGCGCTGCTCGACACCATTCTTAACGCTAACACCACGGAACTCTGTCATCCAAGCACCTGCGCGCTTAGACTCACGTGGGAAGAAGTCGAGGTAGAGAATAGCAAGCACCTCACCTGTAGCATCCTTAACCTCATATACAGTAGCCTCTGGATCGTAAGTCTCGATCTCTGGAGCTGGAGTGAATGTCAAGCCGTAGAGCTTTGTAGCAAGCATAAATACCGCATCCTTAGCATTCTCAAGCTGAAGGTATGGCTTAACCTGCTCGTCGTTGATAGAGTATGCGTGCTCCTTATACTTCTCGTTGTAGTAGCCCCAATCCCATGGCATAAGCTCGCCCTCGAAGCCGAGTGAATGAGCGAACGCTGTTACTGTAGCTACATCCTTGTGTGCGTACTCGAGAGTAGCATCGCAAAGCTCATCGAGGAAGTCGTTAACGGTCTGAGTGTTCTCAGCCATCTTCTCCTCCAAAACGTAGTCTGCATATGTTGCATAGCCGAGCAAGTTAGCAATCTTAAGACGCAAGTTAGCAATCTCACGAATATTCTCCATATTGTCGAACTCACCACCTACGCCACGAGTGTTGTAAGCTCTGTAGAGCTGCTCCTTAAGGTCGCGCTGTGAAGAGTAAGTCATAAATGGACCGTATGATGGTGCCTGCAATGTTACAGTCCAACCCTGCTCACCGCGTGCTGCTGCATCTGCTGCAAGACCCTCCTTTACGAAGTCTGGCAACTCAGCAACCTTAGCCTCATCAGTGATGTTAAGAGTGAAGGCGTTAGTTGCAGCCAAAGCATTCTGACCAAACTCAAGAGTCAACTGCGAAAGCTCTGTAGTATACTGACGATAAAGCTCCTGATCCTTACCCTCAAGCAAAGCACCTGAGCGTGCGAAGCCCTTATAGGTATTCTCCAAAAGCTTGCTATCCTCAACATCGAGGTTTAGGCTCTCGCGCTGCTCATATACAACCTTAACACGAGCAAAAAGCTCTGGGTTAAGTGCCACATCATTCGAAAGCTCTGTGAGCTTTGGTGTGATATTAAGCGCAATCTGCTGCATCTGGGCAGATGTAGAGCAGTTGTTCAATACGAAGAATAGGTTTGTAACGCGGCCAAGAAGAGCGCCTGCCTGCTCCATGGCTACGATAGTATTCTCAAAGGTTGGAGCCTCAGGATTGTTGATGATAGCATCAATCTCTGCACGGTTCTGAGCAATAGCGTAGTCGATTGCTGGCTCGTAGTGCTCAAGCTTAATCTTTGAGAATGGTGGTGTCTGGTATGGAGTATTCCACTCTGTAACCAACGGGTTTTTCTTAATGCTGTTACCACAACACTTGGCATCAGCACTTCCAACAAGACCCAAAGTCAATACTGACATAATAAAAAGTACTTTTTTCATAGATTGTTATTTAATTGGTTTCTTTGCAATATCTGGGCGTAGTGCCTTCCCTGGCTCTGTCAAAGGACGACGATCCTTCAACGATGGAGTGAACTCCAATGGTGATGTTGGAGCCTCCTCCAATGCTACCTCGAGAGTATCGACAACCTCTGGCTCCTGATATATGCCACGAGCCTTGAGCATAGCGGTCTTATCTGGATCAGCACCGCGGAACTTGCGATACATCTCCATACCTGGCTTCTGACCACCCTGAGCAAGAAGGTCGTAACGGAAGCTATGAGCAAGTTCCTTATCGCAGATATCACGGCTCTGCTTAAAGGCCTCGAAGGCATCCTTATCCAATACCTCAGCCCATAGGTAGAAGTAGTAACCCGAAGAGTAACCGCCGTTGAAGATGTGGGCGAAGTATGTGTAGCGGTAGCGTGGCTCAATCTCAGGGATTAGACCACGACGTGTAGCAAGGTTGTACTTCTCGAAGTCGTTGATATCCATATCGGTATATGTCTCCAACGAGTGAATATCCATATCGATCAAGGCTGCTGCTGCAAGCTCAGTAGTCACGAATCCCTGGTTAAAGAGCGATGCGTTCTGAATCTTAGCAATCAACGAATCAGGAATTACCTCACCCGTACGGTAGTGCACAGCATACTTCTTCATAATCTCTGGCTGGAATGCCCAGTTCTCCATAATCTGTGATGGGAGCTCCACAAAGTCGCCCTCAACCTCTGTAAGACCACGGTAACGAACATCCGCGAAGAGGAAGTGTAGCGCATGACCAAACTCATGGAACATAGTCTCAGCCTCGTCGAAAGACAACAACGAAGGTGTATCACCCACTGGAGGTGTGAAGTTACATACAATACCTACTACTGGAGCCTTGCGCTTGCCATCAACATAGCGCTGCTCGGTGAAGTTACCACACCAAGCACCACCACTCTTAGATGAACGAGGATGTGGGTCAAGATAGAGCACACCAATATGCGACTGATCGTGGTCAAGAACCTCATATACAGTGCACTCCTTGTGATAGCGAGGTGCAGCGATAGGACGGAATGTGATACCATAGAGACGGTTAGCGAGGTAGAACATACCGTTGCGAACGTTATCCAACGATAGGTACTGGCGAACAGCATCCTCGTCGAGCTGGTACTTCTTCTTGCGCACCTGCTCAGCATAGTACCACCAATCTGACTTCTCGAAGGTCTCGCCTGGATAGTCACGGTTGAAGATCTCTTTCATCTCCTCCAACTCAAGCTTTGCAGACTCTACAGCTGGTTCGAAGACCTCGTTCAACAACTTATAGACTGCCTCAGGATTGCCCGCCATCTGATCGTCTGTAACATAGTGTGAGTATGACTTAAAGCCCAAAAGGTGAGCCTTCTCCACGCGCAAGCGTGCCATATCCTCCGCAAGTTGCTTATTATCATACTCATTGTCGTTGTTACAACGCATGATATAGCCGTTGTATAGCTCACGACGAAGGTCGCGGTTGCTTGAGTATGTTAGGAATGGGAGCATACTTGGCTTGTCGAGAGTAAAGACGTAGCTCTCTGGCTTACCCATTGCTACAGCAGCCTCACGAGCCTGACCACGCACGCTCTCTGGAAGCTCTGTAACCTGATCATGCGAAAGCTCGATATAGAAGCTACCATTCTCCTTGAGAAGGTTGTTACCGAAGCGGATAGATAGCTCCGATAGCTCAGCATTAATCTGCATAAGACGAGCCTTATCCTCCTCCGATAGCAAGGCACCTGAACGCACAAAGTCGTTGTATGTCTTCTCAACAAGGCGCATCTGCACCTGGTCGAGCTTAAGCGAATGACGCTTATCGTAGACAGCCTTCACGCGAGCAAAGAGCGCATCGTTAAGCATAATGCTATTATAGTGCTCCTCAATGCGAGGCATCATACTATTTTGTACCTCCTGCATCTGGTCATCAAGGTCTGATGATGATAGCATACCAAAGATAAGGTTAATCTCGTAGAGTTTCACACCAGCGTTGTCCATTGCAAGGATTACGTTCTCGAATGTAGGCTCCTCCTCACACTCCACAATAGCCTGAATCTCTGCGTTGTGCATCCTCATAGCCTCCTCGAATGCTGGAGCATAATGCTCTGTGCGAATCTCATCGAATGGAGGAACACTGTACTCTGTTGTCCACTCATCAAGAAGAGGGTTTCCAGTCTGGGCAACCTCCTTCTTATCACATGAAAGTGTGATTGTCATAACTAAGAATAGTGACGATAATGTTAAAAGGCGTTTCATCTATAATATTATTTTAATATTTTTTAATTAACTTTGCAAAGTTAAACAAAATTATTGCAATGCAACTATTTTATGCCCCCGAAATTACACATCCTTGCTACACTCTTGGCGAGGAGGAGTCAAAACACTGCATCCGCGTACTAAGAATGAAGTGTGGCGATGAGCTACACATCACCGATGGCAAGGGTAATATGTATCGTTGTAAAGTGGTGAGTGACAACCCAAAACGCTGTACTGTGGAGGTTATCGAGACCACGCCAAACTATGAGCCATTGGCATATAATCTCGTTATGGCTGTAGCGCCAACAAAGAATATTGACCGTTTTGAGTGGTTCTTAGAAAAGGCTACCGAGGTGGGCATCTCTGAGGTATATCCGCTACTATCGGAGCATAGCGAGCGCAAGGAGATAAAGCAGGAGCGCGAAGAGAAGGTTATAACCTCGGCTGTCAAGCAGTCACTCAAGGCTTTCCACCCTATCCTCCACCCAATGACACGCTTCAAGGATATTGTCACAATGCCATTCGAAGGCGACAAGTTCATTGCCCACTGCAACGGAGATGTTGGCGAGCGCAAATATTTGGGCTCGTTGCTAAATAAAGGGGCTAACACCCTAATTTTAATAGGTCCAGAGGGCGATTTTTCCGAAGAAGAGATTATCTTTGCAATTGATAATGGCTTTAAGCCTATCACCCTTGGTAAGGAGCGACTACGCACCGAGACTGCCGCAGTCGTTGCCACGGTGGTAGTATCGACTATTAACAAGCTATAACTCAATACTTAAATAAAATGTTGTTGTATATTTTACTGGCGGCTATTGCTATTATTGCGGCAATATTTCTCACCCCACTACGCCAAAAGGTGTGGGTAACAACGGGCATTGTTGCCACGTTGGCCGTTGCCGCTACGACGCTTGCCGTTAAGGCACTGATTGAGGGAAAGGTTGTACTTGCAACCTTCTCAACATCTCTATTTGGAGAGGAGAGCTTCGCTGTGGATAAGCTCTCTGCTCTCTTTCTAATCATCATCTCGATAGCCTCTATCACCGTAGTGCTCTACTCGCGAGGCTATCTAAGTGGCTACCTTAAGCGCTATGCCGAGGCTCATATCTCGATGCACTACACGGCGCTAACGATTCTCGTAGCCTCGATGATGTTTGTAGTAATGTCGAGTGGTGGTTTCTCCTTCCTCTTTGCGTGGGAGCTTATGACCATCGCGTCATTCATTCTAATACCGTTCGAGGCGGAGCGCCAGAACACTCGTCGTTCAGCCCTTAACTACCTGGTAATGATGCATATTGGCTTTATCTTCCTTGTGATAGGCTTTGTGCTTTGTTACAATGTTACTGGCTCGGCAAACTTCGCGGCTATCGTCGAGTACTTCAAAATTGCAAAACCACTACCACTCTTCGTGGTTATGTTTATCGGCTTTGGTATGAAGGCGGGTGTTTTCCCTATGCACATCTGGCTTCCTGAGGCTCACCCAGCAGCACCTTCGCACGTTTCGGCTATTATGTCGGGTGTGATGATTAAGACTGGTGTATACGGTATTATTCGCCTTATGCAGGCTATCGATCATAACATCGAGCTACTCTACACAATCGGACTTATCGTGCTACTCTCGGGTATCATTACAGGTCTTTGGGGTATCATCCTTGCCGCTATGCAGAATGATATTAAGCGTTTGTTAGCATACTCAAGTATCGAAAATATCGGTGTTATCCTTATTGGCTTAGGTATCGCTGCTGTAGGTCACGCTGCTGGTAGCGGTCTGATTGGTATGTGCGGCATGTGCGGAGCATTGCTACACATTGTTAACCACTCGCTCTTTAAGACCCTCCTCTTCCTCAACGCTGGAAATATCTACTCGAAGCTACATACAACATCAATGAACGAGATGGGAGGCTTGGCAAAGTATATGCCGATGACAGCCATTATCACCCTCTTTGGTGCAGTGGCTATATGCGCCCTACCACCACTCAACGGCTTTATCTCTGAGCTACTTATCTACATCGGTATGTTCAACGGCGTGAGCGATGGACACGAGGTGCTATACTCTGTAGCGGGTATTATCGCCTTGTCACTTATCGGTGGTATCGCAGTATTGGTATTTACCAAGCTCTTTGGCGTTGTATTCCTTGGCTCTCCACGCTCAACACACGTAGCCGAGAGCAGCGAGGTTGACAACCTCCGTATCGGTGCAATGGCTATCCCTGTAGCGATGATACTTATCATTGGTCTCTTCCCACAGTTTGCCATTCGTCCTATCGCAGCTATTGCTGAGGCTGTTACGGGTGCCGACAAGAGCATCGCAGTAAACCACTTCGAGCCTACGCTAACAGCACTAAGCTCCTCTATCTGGGTACTACTTGCAATCGTACTCCTTATCTACGCCTTGAAGCATAAGCTTCAGAGCAAGCGCAAGATCGAGCAGGGTCCTACATGGGGTTGCGGCTTCACTGCACCAAATGCTCGTATGCAGTACACTGGCGAGTCATTCTCTGAGGGCTTGGAGAGCATCGGTCGCCCACTTATGAAGAATACCGTGGATGGTCGTGCGGTAGATAAGGGTGAGATATTCCCTCTACCACACAAGTATCGCGTTCGCCATAACGATAAGGTCGACTCATTGTTTGGTCAGTGGTGGGTACAGCTTATGCACCGCATCAACGAGTATGTTATGCGCCTACGCACTGGTCGTGTAAACAACTACATCACCTACGCCTTGGCATTCTTTGTCCTTGTGCTTATTCTAAGCCTTGTAGGTATTCTATAACTTCTAACCAAAGGGATTATGTTAGTAAAACTACTAAATACACTCGTTATGATTGCCGTTGCGATCTCCATCACTGGAGTTATCAACCGCACCAGAGCATTGTGCGCGGGACGCAAGGGCATACGTTTCTTCCAGCATATCTATAACGTGCAGCTACAACTTAGAAAGGGCTCGGTCTACTCCACTACCACAACGGCACTCTTCCGTATTGCGCCTGCGGTATATCTCGGAGCTACACTCCTCGCCTTTCTCTTTATCCCTGTGGCAAACCTCGAGCCTATGCTCTCGTTCCACGGCGATATCATCTTCGTAGCCTACCTTTTGGGACTTTCGCGCGTGGCTATTGTCCTTGCAGCGATGGATACAGGTAGCTCCTTCGAGGGTATGGGTGCTGCCCGCGAAGCACTTTACGGTGCTCTTGTAGAGCCTGCACTTATGATGGGTATGGCAACCTTGGCACTCTTCTGTGGCTACTCGTCGTTTGCCGATATCTTCTCTATGGCGCAGGAGATGACCGTTAATATTACGGTTGTGATGCTCCTTGTAGCATACGTCTTCGGCGTTATTATGGTGATTGAGAGCGGTCGCGTTCCGGTTGACGATCCTAAGACCCACCTCGAGCTTACTATGATACACGAGGTTATGTGCCTCGACTACTCGGGCGTAGATATGGCATTTATTCACATTGCCACATGGCTTAAGAATGCGATTTTTGCAGTTATCGCAGCTAACGCCGTTGCGGTAATCTTCTCCTTCAACTGGTGGTTTGCAGCCCCATTGGCAGTCTTGGCTACGGGTATCACCATCGGTGTTGTGGAGTCGTTCCGTGCCCGCAATAAGCTCTCGCGCAACACCACCTTCATCCTCACCATCGTGGCGATGTCGGCACTTGTGCTACTCACCGGCTTCCTACTAATCCAAAATATCGAAATCTAACATCAGTGTTATGATACTATCTCTTATAATACTATATGTATTGACGCTCATCTATCTCTCGATAGCTGACCGTTTCCGCAACCATACCACCATTCTTGCCTTGCAGGGATTGTTGCTCTTTGGTATCGCCATAGCTCGTCTACACGAGTTCCATCCAGTGGAGATGTCTTTTATCATCGCCGAGACCTTGATCTTCAAGGCTATCGTCATCCCCGCAATCCTTATGCGTGTGATACGTCAGACAAAGATTAACCGCATTCACTCAAGCTCATCGCAGTTTGGAGCCTTGGTGATGTCTATCGTGGCACTTATCGCCAGTTGCACCATCACCTACTATATGGCAGACCAGCGTACCGATATGATCTTCTTCGGTGTGGCACTATACGCCCTACTCTCGGGACTTATCCTTATTGTTATGCGTAAGCGAATCTTTGCCCACCTTATCGGTTTCTTGGTTATCGAGAATGGTGTCTTCCTCTTCTCTATGGCTATCGGTGTTGAGCTCCCTATGCTTATCAACCTCGCCATTATGCTCGATATCTTGATTTCGATTCTTATTCTCGGTATGTTCCTCCGCCGCATGGACGAGGAGATTCACACCGACGAGACGGATGCTCTAACCTCTATTAAAGATTAACACTATGGAAATGCTAATATTTATCCTCGTATCGCTAATCTTTGCTATAGCGCCACTCATGGTTAAAAGCGAGCGCGCTACACGCATCATGGCAGGATGCTTCATGATAACGCAGGTTGCAGGCATAGCGTTAATCATCGCATTTAAGCAGACCGATACGCTATTGCTCTCGATCTTCCGCACCGACACCCTTGCGGTGCTCTTCCATATACTTATGACTGCCGTGCTTGGCTTCACACTTATCCACTCGTCGTCGTACCTCAAGGCCGAGGAGGTATCCACACGCTCGTATAAGGCATACTACACACTCCTTATGTTGCTTGCTGTGGCTATCACCTGCGTCTATTACTCTGATAACTTGGCGATGACTTGGGTATTCTTGGAGCTTACAACAATCTGCTCGGCAGGTATTATCTATCACCGTGAGTTTAAGCAGTCGTTGGAGGCTACATGGAAGTATATCTTCGTCTGCTCAACAGGTATCGCTATGGCATACCTCGGTATCTTGCTACTATCGACTGTTGCCGAGCATGGCGCTTTGGATTACGCATCACTTAAGGCTGTTATCGCAGAGGGTAACCCTCTCTATTTGAAGGTTGCATTCTTGCTTATGATAGTTGGCTATAGCTGTAAGATGGAGATCTTCCCACTCTACACCGTGGGTGTGGATGCCAACTACGCTGCTCCTGCTCCAGCCTCGGCATTTATCTCTACGGCGCTCGTGAACGCAGGCTTTGTCTCTATCTTCCGCATCTATGACCTCTATGCCGCTTCGGGTGAGGTATTCGCGTGGGCACGCCATACATTAATACTTATCGGTATCCTCTCGTTGGCTGTGGGTGCTATGTTCCTACGTAGAACAAACAACTACAAACGATTCCTATCATACTCGACCGTTGAGAATATGGGTATTGTAGTCATCGGTATGGGTATTGGTGGCGTGGCACTATGGGCAGCCGTGCTTCACGTCGTATGCCACACCTTTGTTAAGAGCTCAATGTTCTTCCAGGTGGGCATTATGCGCCATATCTACGATAGCTACAGCATTAACCGCATTGGTAACTATATGAGCATCAACCGCGTGGGTGCTATCGGCTTTATCATCGGCACTTTGGCATTGCTTGCCTTCCCACCATCACCACTCTTCCTCTCGGAGGTTATGATCTTCCAGGGCATTATCTCTAACGGTAGCTGGTGGTTGCTCGTTGCCATGTTGTTGCTTATGTGCGTTGTTATCTACTCTATATGGAGCCGTACGCTACGCCTTGGCTACCACTCAAACCAGGACGAGTTGCACCTCTCGGAGGTCAACCGCCGTCTCTCATACTCGGCAGCCGTGCTCCTTATTGTGGCTATAGCAATCGGTATCTGGATGCCAGAGCCACTTCGTGAGGCTATTGACAAGATTGTAACCATTGGATAAAAGATAGTTGTTATGAAACTATACTATATAACAAATAACACCTCATCGGCTGTTGCTATTAGCGACATCCCCGTTGTGGAATATGTTGACTTGTATAACGACCTTAAGGAGCGCATGAAGGATGCCCGCTACCATATAGGTCACTACTTCGCCACCGAGATTGAGAATGGTCTTAAGTTCTACCTTATCCTTCTTGACGATATGAGTGGCGAGGTATATATCACCTCCTTCGTTCCCGACTACTATGCCGAGGGTCTTGCCTCGCTTACGGCTGTACATCAGCAGTTTCACCCATTCGAGCGCGAGATTCACGAGCTCTATGGTGTGCCATTCGACAACCACCCTTGGTTGAAGCCTTTGCGCTTCTCGTTCGATCGTCGCGACAAGGAGTCTACAATGGATAGCTACCCATTCTACTCTATCGAGGGCGAAGAACTCCACGAAGTTAACGTAGGTCCTATCCACGCAGGTATTATCGAGCCAGGTGCCTTCCGCTTCATCTGCGATGGCGAGCAGGTTCTCCACCTTGAGATAGCCCTCGGCTACCAGCACCGCGGTGTTGAGAGCGAGATGGTGCGCAACCAGAATCGTTTGCGCCAGACCCTTATCGCAGAGTCAACAGCTGGCGATACGGCTGTAGGTCACGCCACAGCTTACGCCGAGCTTTTGGAGAAGCTAACTAACGAGGATATAGGCGACGATTTGCGCTTGGAGCGCTTAGTGGCAATCGAGCTTGAGCGCATCGCTATGCACCTTGCCGACACTGGCGCATTGGGTACAGATATCGCCTTCCAGCTCTATCAAGTTGTATGCGAGGCACTGCGTACCGTTACTATCAACACTTCGCAGGCATGGTGTGGCAACCGCTTTGGTAAGAGCCTTATCCGTCCATTCGGTAGCAACCACCCTCTTACCGAGGAGAAGGTTGCCCTAATTAGAAAGAATATCGCCGATGTACGCCGCCGCTACAACGAGCTACGCTCCGATATCCTTGAGTCGCACACCTTGCTTGCCCGCTTCGAGCAGTGCGGTCTTGTACCAAAAGAGGAGATGGAGCGCATTGGTGGCGTTGGTCAGGCAGCACGCGCAAGTGGTGTTGCCCGCGACATCCGCACCACACACCCTTCGGGCTACTACGCCGTGGGTGTAAGCCACATGCCTGTGGTTAAGCACGATGGCGATGTTATGTCGCGCCTTGCAACACGCCTCGACGAGGTGTTGCAGAGTGCCGACTATATCGAGAAGGTACTATCGAACTATAAGCCTTCAGGCAACATCCCAGCACCAAACTATGAGCCACAGCTCCAGGGCGAGGCGTTGTCGTTCTCACTCGTTGAGGGCTGGCGTGGTGAGATTTGCCACGTGGCACTTACGGATAAAGAGGGCAATATCGCGAAGTATAAGATTAAGGACCCAAGCGTTCACAACTGGCTTGGTCTTGCCATTGCCGTTCGCTCGGAGGGCATCTCGGACTTCCCTATCAATAACAAGAGTTTTAACTTGTCGTACTGCGGTCACGACCTATAATATTGCAGACTATGTTTTTTGGAAAAGCAAAGATACTACGTAGCCACGGCTGGCAATATATTCCCGATTTGGATGCTGTGACCCTCACCGAGGAGTTTCGTGGCTTCCCACTACTTACCGACACCGAGGATAAGAGCGATATAGAGCGTGCATCAAATATCTGTCCTACGGGCGCTATTACCACTGCGCCATTTACCTTAGATATGGGTAAGTGCCTCTTCTGTGGCGAGTGCCAAAAGTGCGCACCTAAGAATATCAAGTTCACCAACGAGCATCGCCTTGCTGCCACACGCCGCGAGGATTTGGTTGTTGAGGCTGGACAGACTGCGCCAAAATTCGACACCTCAGCAATTCGTCCCGAGATTGCTAAGTACTTCGGCAAGGCATTGCAACTTCGCGAAGTCTCGGCTGGTGGCGACTGCTCTGTGGAGATGGAGCTCAATGCTACGGGCAATGTAAACTTCGACTTCGGTCGCTACGGTGTCGGCTTCACCGCCTCACCACGCCACGCCGATGGTCTTGTGCTTACTGGTCCTATTAGCTCAAATATGGCTGAGCCACTTGATATATGCTACAACTCTATCGCCGAGCCAAAGATTTTGGTTATTGCAGGCTCTGAGGCTGTATCTGGAGGCTTGTATGCCAATAGTCCCGCCGTAGACCGCAAGTTCTTAGATAAGTACCACGTCGACCTATGGCTTCCAGGCGCACCTACGCATCCACTATGCTTTATCGACGGCATCACACGCCTTCGCGCTAAGCAAAAAAAGTAAATATTTGCATAGAAAGCGATAATTTTTATACATTTGTGCCAAGAAATTATTAAACCTAAATTATATGAACGCTATCGTAAAAAATGATTTTCAGTTTGAGGGACAGAAGGGTCACTATGTAGGCAAGGTACGCGATGTATATAACATCAACGACGACTACCTTGTAATGGTGGTATCTGACCGTATCTCTGCATTTGATGTAGTACTCCCTAAGGGTATTCCTTTCAAGGGCCAGGTGCTCAACCAGATTGCAGCTAAGTTCCTCGATGCTACAACAGACATCCTTCCTAACTGGAAGATTGCAGTGCCAGATCCAATGGTAACAGTAGGTCACCGTTGCGAGCCTTACAAGGTGGAAATGGTTATCCGTGGCTACCTCTCTGGTCACGCTTGGAGAGAGTATAAGGCTGGCAAGCGCACCATCTGCGGTGTAGCAATGCCTGATGGTATGGTTGAGAATCAGAAGTTCCCAGAGCCTATCATCACCCCTACTACTAAGGCTGACGAGGGTCACGACGAGGATATTTCAAAGGAGGAGATCATCGCTCAGGGTCTTGTATCACGCGAGGAGTACGAGCAGTTGGAGGCATACACACGCGCTATCTTCCAGCGCGGTACTGAGATTGCTGCAAAGATGGGTCTTATCCTTGTAGATACAAAGTATGAGTTCGGCAAGAAGAATGGCGTTATCTATCTTATGGACGAGATCCACACCCCAGACTCATCACGCTACTTCTATAAGGAGGGCTACGAGGAGCGTTTGGCTAAGGGTGAGAAGCAGAAGCAGCTCTCTAAGGAGTTCGTACGCGAGTGGTTGATGGAGAATGGCTTTCAGGGTCAGGAGGGTCAGCAGGTACCAGATATGACTCCAGAGGTTGTTGCAGGCATCACCGAGCGTTATATCGAGCTCTACGAGGCAGTTACTGGTGAGAAGTTCGTTCGTGCCGAGGCAGAGGATATCGAGGCCCGCATCGAGAAGAACGTTTCGGAGTACTTGAAGACGTTGTAATCAACAAACACGATAAATAGAATAGGCTAACCGACTGGTTAGCCTATTCTATTTATAACTGAAAGGTGAACTTTGCGATTAAGGTGAGAGCAAAACAAGATTATTTTGTTTTGCCGAGCCGTAGCAAAGTCGAGGCATTACGAAGTTTTGCCTCAAAAGTGTGGTGCGCTTCGCGCGAGATTAATTGTTTGGAGACAGCAGGGACAACAGAGACAACAGAGACAGCAGAGAGCATTTTGATACTCAGTTTCGTTGTCGTCTCTTCCGTCTCTCTCGTCTCTTTCGTCCCTTTTTCTCTAAAAAGGCAATGCCTTTTAACAACACGCACCATCCTTAGCGCGAGACCTAATTTCTTGTCAGAAGGGGTCAGGTTTGTTCTATCGCAAAAGAAGATCCCCTCGGGATAGTACAAGTAGTACAGCCCGAGGGGTCTTACTTTTGGGATGGGACAAAGATGTGCCCCTTATCACAAGAAATTATCGTTTAGTCTTGTAGAAAGCTTTGTATGATCCCCTCGCCATCTTCTGCAACTTATTCTTAATAAGGTTTTTGCGGAGTGGTACAAGGTGATCAGTAAATACAAGACCCTCAATATGGTCGTACTCGTGCTGAATAACACGGGCAGGCTTGCCGGTGAACTCCTCGTCGTGCTCTACAAAGTTCTCGTCGAGGTAGCGCATACGGATAGATACTGGGCGACGCACATTCTCGTGGAGACCTGGGAGTGAGAGGCAACCCTCCTCGAAGAGTGAGGTCTCCTCAGAGCGCTCGTAAATCTCGGCATTGATAAACACCTTGCGGTAGTCTGCAAGTGTTGGATCGTCCTCGCCCCAAGGTGTGCAGTCAACAATAAAGAGGCGAATGTTCTTACCAATCTGTGGCGCAGCAAGACCTACACCCTCAGCCTCGGCAAGAGTGAGCCACATATCCTCGAGAAGTTTCTTAAGCTCTGGGTAGTCGGCAGTGATATTCTCCGACTTATTACGCAACACCTGCGAGCCGTATATTACTATTGGATAAATCATCTTAACAATTAGTAATTAGTAGTGGGCAATTAGTAATTAGTAATTAGTAATTAATAATTAGCAACGGGCATCTACATAAGCCCATTATTCGAAGCCATATAATCCTGCAAGATAATCGCAGCCGACACCTTATCTACCAGCGACTTGTCGCGGCGTGCCATCTTTCCGATACCACTCTCACGAATGGTGCGCTGCGCGAGTACCGAGGTGAAGCGCTCGTCGTATGCCACAACCCTCTTATCGGGATAGGCGTGGCGCAAGCGACCCATCAAAGGCTCGATATAGCGCATTGTCTCAGAGGGCTCGCCATTCATCTGACGAGGGTGTCCAACAACGATTGTAGAGACCTCCTCGCGCTGAAAATACTCAGCAAGGTAGCGCTCCAACTGCTTAGTCTCAACGGTCTCGAGTGGCGAGGCGATGATGCCAAGCGGGTCGGTTACAGCAAGACCAGTACGCTTAGTGCCGTAGTCTATGGCTATAAATCTCGCCACGGATTATGCCTCCTTAATCTTCTTAAACAACTCGCGGAACGATACCTCCTTCTCGATCATAGCGCGTAGATCCTCAATCTTAACACGCTCCTGAGCCATAGTATCGCGGTGACGTACTGTAACCATACCATCGGTCAAAGTATCGTGGTCTACGGTTACGCAGAATGGAGTACCAATAGCATCCTGACGGCGGTAGCGCTTACCGATAGAGTCCTTCTCGTCGTAAACAACGTTGTAGTCGAACTTCAAGTCGTCGATAATCTGACGTGCAACCTCTGGAAGACCATCCTTCTTAACAAGTGGCATAACGGCAACCTTTGTAGGTGCAAGGGCTGCAGGGATGCGCAATACTACGCGCTCCTCGCCATTCTCCAACTTCTCCTCGCAGTACGCAGCAGACATAATCTGAAGGAACATACGGTCAACACCGATCGAGGTCTCAACGACGTATGGTACGTAGCTCTCACCACGCTCTGGATCAAAGTACTGAATCTTCTTACCTGAGTACTCCTGGTGACGACCAAGGTCGAAGTCGGTACGAGAGTGAATACCCTCAACCTCCTTGAAGCCGAATGGGAAGTTAAACTCTACGTCGGTAGCAGCATTTGCATAGTGAGCAAGCTTGTCGTGGTCGTGGAAACGATAGTTCTGGTCGCCGAAGCCAAGGGCACGGTGCCATGCCATACGTGTCTCCTTCCACTTGTTCCACCACTCCATCTCGGTACCTGGCTGCACGAAGAACTGCATCTCCATCTGCTCGAACTCACGCATACGGAAGATAAACTGACGCGCTACAATCTCATTACGGAACGCCTTACCAATCTGAGCAATACCGAATGGGAGCTTCATACGACCTGTCTTCTGCACGTTGAGGTAGTTCACGAAGATACCCTGCGCAGTCTCAGGACGGAGATATACGGTGTTAGCACCATCTGCTGTAGAACCCATCTGTGTAGAGAACATAAGGTTAAACTGACGTACATCTGTCCAGTTGCGAGTACCCGATATTGGACATACAATCTCGCAGTCGATGATAATCTGCTTAAGCTCCTCAAGGTTGTTGTCGTTAAGGGCTGTAGCAAAGCGCTCGTGGATAGCATCCATCTTAGCCTTAACCTCCAATACGCGAGGTGATGTGGCAAGGTACTGAGCCTCGTCGAAGCTCTCACCAAAACGCTTGCGCGCCTTCTCTACCTCCTTCTGAATCTTCTCCTCCTGCTTAGCCATCCAATCCTCAACAAGCACATCGGCACGGTAACGCTTCTTAGAGTCCTTGTTGTCGATAAGAGGGTCGTTGAAAGCACCTACGTGACCTGATGCCTCCCAAGTCTTTGGGTGCATAAAGATAGCAGCGTCGATACCCACGATATTCTCATTGAGCTTAACCATAGAATCCCACCAATAACGCTTGATGTTATTCTTTAGCTCCACACCGTTCTGACCATAATCGTAAACAGCACCAAGACCGTCATAAATCTCGCTTGAAGGGAAAATGAAACCATACTCCTTGCAGTGAGCAATAAGCTTCTTAAACAATTCTTCCTGTGTCATAATATTATATTTTTGTTACTTATATCATTTCAAAGGCTTAACGCCATACCAACCGACAAAGGTACGAAAAAACCTTTAATATTCAATCGTTTTCAAGAGAATAATGATTTACAACGGCAGAAAGTGTAAAATGAATAGAGGGAACGACTGGTAATAGTCTAATTAGTAATTAGTGATTAGTAAAACCCTTTCTGCCGCTTCTGCCCCTTTTGCCCTTTCAGCATAGCTGTCGCTTGCAAAAGCGAAACAGACACAGACAGACATACATACAGGGCACCACAACAAAATTTCTTGCGAGAAGGGCACACTCAACCGATATTAGCACCACAACCGAATTTCTTGTCAGAAGGGCGCCGAGTGCTACACTCGGCGAAAAAGGCGACGATGGGTAGTACTTGACGTACATCCCATTGTCGCCTTTTTTGTTAGGGGCCGCAATCGGCCCCTTATCACAAGAAATTCAAGAAATTAAAAAATAGTCTTGCGAATAATAGTCTGCTCACGATCCGGACCTACAGAGACTACTGCAACCTCGGTGCGAGTAAGCTCCTCAACCTTAGCGATATAAGCCTTAGCATTTGCTGGAAGATCGTCATAGTTCTTGATAGATGAGATATCCTCGTTCCAGCCGTCAAGCTCGATATACTCTGGCTCTACGCGTGAGAGCTGAGAGATGGTTGATGGCACGTAGTCGATAGCTTTGCCGTCGAGTTTATAGCCAGTGCAGATACGAATCTTCTCAACACCTGAGAGAACATCGAAGAGCATAAGTGACAGGTAGTTAAGACCACTAATACGACGCACGTGGTTAAGGATTACAGCATCGAGCCAGCCCACACGACGTGGACGACCAGTAACAGTACCGTACTCGTGACCGCGCTCGCGGATATAGTCTGCGCGCTCATCGAAGAGCTCAGTTGGGAATGGGCCCTCACCTACGCGAGTGGTATAAGCCTTTGCCACACCCATAACATTGTCGATATAGCGAGGTGCAACACCTGTATTTACTGGCACACTTGCAGCTGTAGGGCTTGACGATGTAACGAATGGATATGTACCGTGGTCGATACAGAGCATAACACCCTGAGCACCCTCAAAGAGTACGCGCTTGCCCTCCTCGATAAGCTTATTTAGAAGCACCGAGGTATCGCAAATGCGTGGACGAAGCTGCTCACCGATAGCAAGATACTGGTTATATATAGTATCGAAGTCACAAGGCTCCATACCGAGAGCCTGAAGCTCGATATTCTTCTGCGCAAGGGCATCCTTCAAGCGCTCTGCGAAGTACTCCTTATCCAAAAGATCACCCATACGGATGCCTACACGGCTATACTTGTCGGTATAAGCAGGACCGATACCCTTCTTAGTTGTACCAATCTGGCGACCGCCCTTCAACGCCTCGTATGCACCGTCGAGCATTGAGTGATAAGGCATAACACATGCCGCACGGTCAGAGATAAAGAGCTGATAATCTGTAATACCAGCCTTGTGAAGACGGTCAAGTTCCTCAAGCAACGATACAGGATTGATAACCATACCGTTAGCCATTACATTTATGGTGTGTGGATTGAAGACACCCGATGGGATAGACTGCAAGGCGAACTTCTTGCCATCGAAGACGATGGTGTGACCTGCATTGTTACCGCCCTGATGACGCACTACAACATCTGCATCACCTGCGTAGAAGTCCGTAATTTTACCCTTACCCTCGTCGCCCCACTGCGCGCCGACAACAACCAATGTATTACTCATAATTCATTCGATTTTGACCCACCTCAGATGGTGGCATAATTTTACGGCTACAAAATTAATAATTTTTGTAGAATAACAAACCTCCAAACCGAGGAATTTATCAACACTTTATAAAAATTACTCCTTCGTGCGATTTATAAGGTGCTCCATAACAAGTACGGTTATAACACCCATAGCAAAACCATTGCCTACCAAAGGCTCAATTACCGATGGCACAATGCCGCGTGGCATAAGCTGGAAGAGCAATGCCACCATAATAGGGAGGCTTATGGTCATAGCTCCTGAGAACGAGCGTATTGAGCCTGTCGAGACTGCCATCTCTAAACCCGCAGCAAGCTGTGTACCCATCAAGTAGAGGAGGATCACGCCGATAACCTGATTAGGAATACTTGTAAGGATAAATATCACATCTGGAAAGAGTGCGCATAGCACCAACAAAAGGGTTGCTGGAAGCAGCGCCCAACGCGAAGCACAACCCGTAGAGGCGATAACACCTGGGCTCATAGAGTAGTTCACAGGACCCAAGACTCCCATACTACCAGCTACAATATTCATCGCACCCGTAATTCTAAGGCCTCGCTTTAGACGACCACCCATATCCTCGGCACCAAGCATCACACCCAACGACTCGATAGAGCCTATATCGTTAATCAACAGCGCAATATAACATATCACAAAGGCAATTATAAGTCCCCAATCGAAGCTAAAGTCGTTAAGAATCTGACCACCCAACACACCCGTAGTCTCGACACCATTAGGCATCGGGAAGAGCATATAGTAGATAGCACTACCCACAAGAAGGGCAATAGGCACAACAAGGCTCTTAGCTACACCCTTAAGTGTGCGGTTAAGAAGCACCATACCTACACAGCCCACAAGAGTAAATATCAAGCCAAAGAGATTTTGATCGTCTGTAGCGCCATCTGTGAATATCAAGCCCTTAATTACCGGAGCAAGCGTAAAGGCTATTAACATCAAGATAACCACCACGATACGAGGCGTAAAGAGTTTGCGTACCTTGCTCATCATACCGCCAAACGAGAGCAATACGATCAACGCACCACCTATAGCTATGGAGGTGTATATCGACCCAACTGGTGCACCAGCACCAAGCGACGAGAGCACTCCCACCAACAACACCGAGGCAGGACCGACGACAAGAGGCATCTTATGACCCCACAAGACCTGAATAGCTCCAGTAATACCGATTACGGCAAACAACTTCTGCGCAAAGAACAAACGCTCTGCAGGCGAGCCCTGCGCCACAAAGACACTTGTAGATATCACCGCAACAGCCAATATAAACCACTGCATTGCATAGATAAACAACTGACTTAGCGGAAGTTTATCATCTATTTTGTATTGAAGTTTCATCTATTCTATTAGGTTAGTAACTATATATTAATATTCCACTTTATCGAGTTTGTCGTCCCACTTACGAAACGCCTTCAACGCCTCGTCGCGCATAAAGTGCTCGCAGTTGATTGAGCGCTGGTCGTAGTCTAAACGCAACTGGTCGTAAATAAACGAGTCGTCGAAGTCGATAGCCGCAGCATCACGCTTAGTATTGGCGTAGCAGATACGGCTAATACCAGCCCAGTAGAGCGCACTAAGACACATAGGGCAAGGCTCACACGAGGTATAGACCGTACAACCCGAGAGGTCGAAGGTCTCAAGCTCGCGGCACGCATTGCGTATAGCCACAACCTCGGCGTGCGCCGTGGGGTCGTTGTTAGGGACTACACGGTTTGCACCCTTAGCTATAAGCTTGCCATCGCGCACGATAACAGCACCAAAAGGACCTCCACCACTATCAATATTCTCTACCGATAGCTCTATTGCCATCTGCATAAACTCTCTATCCTCTGCCGAGAAGTCACATCTCTCAGGCAAACCATTCTGCTTGTCAACCATATCAAAAAAATTGTTAGCAAATATACACATTTATTATATATATACGACAACTTATATGCAATAATAGTTCCCAAAGCTACAACGCAGAGGGTAAAACAATATTATATAACGACACCTTATAGCACCATCAGAAAA
Source organism: Alistipes sp. (assembly GCA_045633525.1). Taxonomy (GTDB): domain Bacteria; phylum Bacteroidota; class Bacteroidia; order Bacteroidales; family Rikenellaceae; genus Alistipes. The sequence continues at coordinate 20,140 of JAZQYM010000064.1, forward strand.
TAAATAGTTTAATAATATTGCGAATTAGGAAAAATTATTACCTTTGCACCCGAAAACAAAATGTGGAGGGATTTGAACTGATTGCAACCACAATAAAAAAGTGCTAAAACGGTAATCACACCAGCAATGCGGTCGCATTGAAAGTAATAAAATCCCGCCATATACGTTTTCCATACAGTAGTATGAGTATGGATTATAATAATTAAAAACGTAATAAAATTATGGCATTTCTATTTACTTCAGAGTCTGTATCAGAGGGACACCCAGACAAGGTTGCCGATCAGATTTCAGACGCTATTCTCGATGAGTTCCTTCGCTACGACGCATCGTCTAAGGTTGCTTGCGAGACTCTCTGTACCACAGGTCTAACAGTTATCTCTGGCGAGGTACGCTCAGAGGGTTATGTTGATATTCAGGGTGTTGCACGCCGCGTCATCGACAAGATTGGCTACAACCGTAGCGAGTATCAGTTCGATGCTGCATCATGCGGTGTACTTTCGGCTATCCACGAGCAGTCGTCGGATATCAACCAGGGTGTAGACCGCAAGGATGGCGAGGAGCAGGGCGCTGGTGACCAGGGTATTATGTTTGGCTACGCTGTTGAGGAGACACGCGAGTTTATGCCAGCAACACTTATCCTTTCGCACGTTATCCTTAAGGAGCTTGCAGCTATCCGTCGCGAGGGCGAGGTTATGACATACCTCCGTCCAGACTCTAAGAGCCAGGTTACTATCGAGTACGACGATGACCGCCGTCCTAAGCGCGTACACACAATCGTTGTATCTACACAGCACGACGAGTTCATCCTCCCTACCCACACACGCTCGGAGCAGGAGGCAGAGCGCGAGATGCAGCGCATCATCGCCGACGATGTTCGCAACATCCTTATCCCACGTGTTAAGGCTCGTTTGGAGCGCGCTGGCGACAAGGTAGCAGAGCTTATTGGCGAGGATTACATCCTTCACGTTAACCCAACTGGTAAGTTCGTAATCGGTGGTCCTCACGGCGATACAGGTCTTACTGGTCGTAAGATTATCGTAGATACATACGGTGGTCGCGGTGCACACGGTGGTGGCGCATTCTCAGGCAAGGACTCATCAAAGGTTGACCGCTCGGCAGCATACGCAGCACGCCACATTGCGAAGAATATGGTTGCAGCAGGCATCGCACGCGAGGTTTTGGTACAGGTGAGCTATGCTATCGGTATCGCACAGCCACTATCAATCTATGTTGATACTTACGGTACATCGAATGTTAAGTTCTCGGATGGCGAGATTGCCGAGAAGATTGGCAAGCTCTTCGACCTACGTCCAGCAGCTATCGTTGAGCGCTTCGGTTTGAAGTACCCTATCTTCGAGGCTACAGCATCATACGGTCACTTTGGTCGCCGCCCATACACCGAGACAGTATGCTTCGTAGGCGAGGGTGGTAAGAAGTTTGCAAAGGATGTTGAGTTCTTCGGTTGGGAGAAGCTCGACGAGGTTGACCGCCTAAAGCAGGAATTTGGCTTGTAACGAGCAAATTTCTTACGGGAGGTTCTATAAATTAGGTCGAGGCGATTTTGAAGGTTATTTCGGACAGATTCTTTATCTATTATGAGGGCGCGATGCGGGCATCGTAACAGAGTAAAGATAAAGAAGATTCCGTAAGAAACTCAAAAGCGACCGAAATATATATTCCCCTAATACCAATGAAAACTTAACTTAACTTACTAATTTATAGAACATCCCGCAATTATACAATAGGCTTAGTAGCAACAGGTTAGCTACTAAGCCTATTTTTTATCGTAGTTTTTTCTTCAAAAAAATTTGCAGATTCGAAAATAGTTGCTACATTTGCACTCCGAAACCTCAAAGCCCAGGTGGTGAAATTGGTAGACACGCTACTTTGAGGGAGTAGTGAGCGTTAGCTCGTGCAAGTTCGAGTCTTGTCCTGGGCACTAAAAAACCTGTCGTAATCGACAGGTTTTTCTTTTTATCATACCATCTACTCCACTACTTAATCATATTACGCGCGCGGAATGAGAAGTGTGCACCGCGAGCGATGATAACGTGGTCAAGGAGGCGGATATCAAAGAGCTTTGCTGCCTCCGCAACGCGCTCGGTAAGGGAGATATCCTGACCACTTGGCTCGACACATCCCGATGGATGGTTGTGCACCAAGACTATCTGCACGGCAAGAAGCTCAAGGGCGCGCTTGATAATGAGCTTACAATCCACCACCGTAGCCTGCACGCCACCCTGACTTATACGCATACGCTCCAGCACCCTACCCGACGAGGCGAGATACAACGCCCAGCACTCCTCGTGCTGCAGGGCACCGAGTTGAGGCTCCATAAGGCGCACCACATCGCTATCCGAGGCGATAACACTCTGCGAGGTCGCCTTCGCTTGCGCCACGCGCTTTCCCAGCTCCGAGGCGACCTTTAGGCGCATAGCACGCAACTTACCCAACCCCGACATCATCCTAAGGCGAGCAATATCCTGCTCAGCAACACCAAGCAAGCTACCCCCACACTCCTCATAGAGGCTACTACCAAGCTCTACTGCCGAGTCATCACTAAGACCCTCCGCGACTAAGAGCGCAAGAAGCTCCTCATCGGCGAGCACCTCAGCCCCACGCGACAATATCTTATCGGTTAGGTTTTTCATATTTTACTCCTCGTTAAGTCTAAAGTTTAAAGCGACAAAGCCTAAATTAAAAAGCGGACACAGCACGCACATAGAAGTCGTAATTCTTACTGCCGTCGCCGGTGTTGCCACTGCCCATAAAGACAAGCCACGCACAGAACTCGTATCTTTCTGTTGATGACCAATGCCTATAATCGCGAATTTCTTGATAAGAATTTTGAGTTAATGTTTTATTAACAAGACCTTTCACCCTATATAACACCAATAACTCCTCGTTAGATGGCAAATACCACTCCTTACCCTGCTCTCTACACCACTTAAATGCAGAATACTCAGCACGGTCTTTCCTTCGCATTACTACATCTGTATTCAACCTACCATCTGTAGGACTATCTGCACCTACCAATGTTTTGAAATCAGTACTCCACTTAATTTTCTTTTCATTAAGACTCACTATCTTGCCGTGCTTACCATCCTCAGACACCTCAAATACAACACCTTTTTTTGTACCGTCGTCATAGAAGTCGCCAACTTTATATACTTTCAAGTCAACTGACTTAGGCTCCGATTCAAGTGTCACCATTATATCTTTCACAAGTCCAGACAAACTCTTATATATATGTGTATTTTCTCGACCTGATAAAACACTTCCCAGACCTCCGTCCTCTCGATTAAGTTTTGACAAAACAACATTGGACATTGTCGTGCTTTTAGCATTGGACAGAGCAATCTCATCTTCAACTAATAGGTTACGCAAGTCCCTAATTTGTCGCTCCACACTACTCTTCTCGCGCTCTAGTTCGGCCACCTTTTGCTCATAAGAGAGTATCTCCGCTTTAATCTCGAAACATCTATTCTCAAGTTCGGATATTTTTTCTCGAATCTCTTGTTGCTGAATGGAGCGCTGCTTTTGTCGCTCGAGTTTATTATTCTCGTTCAACTCATCCAACGTTAATATTTCACAAGAGAGCGAGTTAGACAACACCTCCTTCACAACACTCTCAATAGGAGTGTTCTTCAACTCGCGATACTGATGTGTACCGAGCAACATCTCTATATCTGACGGCATCTCTGCCTCATCCAAAAGATATTGGTGAATATACCTACCCTTCTTATCCGCAAACAAAAGTTCCTTAGCACAAAACTCTGAATCATAGGAGTTCTTACTTGCAAGAAAAAGCACAACCCTACTCTCCAAAATCGCCGAAGAGATACGCTTGAGGTATTCATCACGGCTGGTTATCTCCGACTGGTCAAAGAAATACTCAAAGGCGTAGTACTGCTTGTAGCTATCCAGCACAGCACACACCTTGCGTGCAAACTCTATATCCTTACGTGAGTAACTTACAAATATATCGTATTTCATAGTTTGGGCGGTTCGGTTAGTTTTTTTTCATCTTTTATTCCTTATTAAACCAAAAGGTTTAAACCACAAAGCCTAAATTAAAAAGCGGACACGGCACGCACATAGCCGTCGAAGTCCTTAAAGTCGTCGTAGTCGGTGTCGCCACAGTACATATCGACACCCCACGCCCAGAACTCGTCTACTTCAGTTGCTGACCAATACCAGTTATTACTAATTTCTTTATAAGAATATTGAGCTAATGTTTTATTAACAAGATCTTTCACTCTAAACATCAACCTTAACTCCTCTATAGATGGTAAATACCACTCCTCACCTTGCTCTCTACACCACGTAAATGCAGGATAATTAGCATAGTCACTCCTTTGCATTACGATATCGGTATCCAACTTACCATCTGTATCACTATTTGCTCCTACCCTTATACATTTATCATATTGTTCATCAGCACACCACTGAAGCTCAGCTTCATTAAGGCTCACTATCTTGCCGTGCTTACCATCTTCAGACACCTCAAATACAACACCTTTTTTCGTGCCATCGTCGTAGAAGTCGCCAATACTGTAATATCGCTCATCATCAGAGCTATTACCTAAAACCGTCATTAGCACAGCTATAACCACCGCCGCAACAGTTGACAACCATACCGCAGGTCTCTTTAGCCAGTCTCTATTCCTATTTGGTTGCACATCGTGGTCTTCACTCTTATGCTTAGACTCCTTTGCCTTTAACTCCTCAAGCGACAACACATTACAGCCTAACACATCCTTCAAAACCTCGCGCACCTCGCTCTCAATAGGAGTATTCTTCAACTCTCTGTACTGATGCGTACCGAGCAACATCTCCAACTTCTGAGGCACATCTGCCTTATCTATCCTATATTGATGGATACTCTTATTCTTATTGTCAGCAAACAAAAGTTCCTTAGCGCAGAACCTGGAAGCATAGGCATCCTTGCTCGCAATAAACAACACCGCCTTGCTATCATATATAGCCGATGAGATACGATCAAGATACTCGTTAGCACTGGTTATCTCCGACTGGTCAAAGAAATACTCAAAGGCGTAGTATTGCTTGTAGCTATCCAGCACAGCACACACCTTGCGTGCAAACTCTATATCCTTACGTGAGTAACTTATAAATATATCGTATTTCATAGTTTGGGCTGTTTAGATAAAACAAAGATAGCAAATATTCTCCTTTGGGACAAATATTTGCTACCTTTTTTAACAAAATGCTAATCAGCCGCTTAGTTCGACATACGGTCGATAGCGTCCAACATACGAGCGCTATTCTCGTCGTTGATAGTAGCCGTAGAGTCCTGCGATACGGAGAAGGCAGCACTCTGCTCCGCCTGCTTCTTCGAGTCGCCAATACCGTGACCTACCGCGATTCCATCAACATAGACCGTAGAGTGGAACATCGGACGTGATAGATTTGCCGTGTGGTCGCTATCGGTACGGAACTCGATTGTGTAATGGTTCTTCTGACACCACTCGATAAGACGGCTCTTGAAGTCGGTCTCCGAACGTAGGATATCCTCAATCGAGAGGTACTGCTTATATATCTTATTAATTAGCAATCTATTTGCAAAATCGTAACCCTGATCGAGGTATATTGCACCCATCATAGCCTCAAACGCATCGCCAAAGATATGCTTCTGGGTGGTGTTGCCCACAGCATTCGAGATAACGTGATTATCAAGACCGAGCTTCGATGCTATGCGATTTAGCGACTGGCGCGATACGATCTTAGAGCGTAGCTGTGTCATAAAGCCCTCGTCCTTCTCAGGAAACTCGATAAATAGATAGTCCGAGGTAACGCTCTCGATAACAGCATCACCCAAGAACTCCAAGCGCTCGTTGTTGATATGTCTGCCATCCTCCAACTCGATAGATGCAGACTTATGTATCAGCGCGAGTTTATACAACTCGATATTGTGAGGTATAAAGCCGAACATATCGTCGATAGCGGCATAGAAAGCCCTATCCTTACCGAAACGACGGCGTAGTGGTCGCAAAATGAAATCAAACATTTCGATAACAGAAAACTACGATGCACGAAAAAGGACCAACCGAGGGAGTCACCTCCCAAGGTTTAGTCCTAACACTTTCTTACGATAACAGGAATCGTCTATTACTTGTGAGACTCGATGTAGCTAACAGCATCACCAACAGTCTGGATCTTCTCAGCGTCGCCATCAGGAATCTGAAGATCGAAAGCCTTCTCGAACTCCATGATAAGCTCTACCTGATCCAATGAGTCAGCACCAAGATGTGCAGTGAAGCTTGCCTCAGCTACAACCTCTGACTCCTTAACGCCCAACTTGTCAACGATGATCTCGACAACTTTTGACTGAATTTCTGACATAATAAATAAGTTTTAGTTAAACATTATAGTAGTAAATTATTTCCTACTCTAACTGTGCCCAATAACTTTTTTTTCATCGGACGGTGCAAAAATAACACTTTTTTTATTATCTTTGACATTATGAGTGGAAAATTTATCAACGATTTTGTAACAATATACAGTAAACATTTAATATTCATAAGATTATGAACCTTTTACTAATTTCCAATTCTACCAATGCAGGTGAGGAGTATTTGAAGTATCCTATCGCCGAGATTGCAAAAACGCTCAAGGGCGTATCAGAGGTTGTATTTATTCCTTACGCTGCTGTTACATTCTCTTACGATGAGTATGAGGCAAAGGTACAGGCTCGCTTCAACGAGATTGGCATCAAGGTTAAGTCTATCCACCACGCCTTGAACAAGCGCAACTTCTTGCGTAATGCCGAGGCTGTAGTTATCGGTGGCGGTAACACCTTCGCGCTACTTAAGAAAATGCAGGAGGAGGATTTGTTGGATGTTATCCACCGTCGTGTTAAGGGCGGTATGCCATACGTAGGTTGGTCGGCTGGTAGCAATGTCACCTGCCCTACTATCTGCACTACAAACGATATGCCTATCGTGCAGCCAGAGTCGTTCCGCGCTATCGGTCTTGTATCGTTCCAGATTAACCCACACTACTTGGATGCTAACCCTGTAGGTCACGCTGGCGAGACTCGCGAGCAGCGCATCTTGGAGTACTTGGAGGCTAACCGCAGCCGCTATGTGGTGGGTCTTCGTGAGGGCTGTATGCTTCGCATCGACGACAATGGCATCGAGCTTATCGGTTCACGCCCAATGCGTATCTTCAAGAAGGGTCAGCCAACATACGAGGTTAACCCTGGCGACGATATCTCATTCCTTCTTAAGCGATAGCCGAGGATGGAGGGTGTCTCGACATTCGATATAGGTCAACGGGGTGAGGATATCGCTATGGAGTGGCTTCGCGAGCGAGGCTTCTTGATCGTTGAGCGCAACTGGCGCATCGGACACTACGAGATAGATATCATCGCCCAGCACTACGACACACTCCACTTTGTGGAGGTCAAGACACGTCGCGACAGCGGCTGGCAGAGTGCCTACGATAGCATCAACGACGCAAAGATACGCTCTTTGCGTCGCGGTGCTATGGCATTTCGCACCATACGCCGCATACAGCTAAACCTGCAGTTCGACCTTATCGCCGTAACAGTTGATGCTTTAGGCAACCACACGGTCGAGTACACTGAGAATATTATATAATAGTAGAGGCAGTCGTAATGACTGCCTCTACTATTATATGGACAATGTAATACTCTCAATATCTCCGATACTCTCAATATAAAACGAGGTCGCACCCTCCATATTAAATTGTGCGCTACGCCTTTGGGCATCGGCATAGTCGTGCGAGATACCATCGTGGTACTCCTCAGTTGTGCCGTCACCCCAATCTACACTTCCCTTGATATCGTAGCCATCCCACGCGGGCGAGTCAAGGTGCGCAGAGCTATGCTCCAGTAAGAGCTCCATTAGCTCAGGCTTTACGCCCTGCTCGATTACAACCATTGCGCTTAGCTCACCTGCCGTGATAACGAGCTCTGCCAAGCGAGGCTCCGTTGAGGTATTCTCTGCAATTGCGAGCACCACCCTATCGCCACTATCAGCAATAGTATGGCTAATCCAATCAACGTTTACCTCAACCTCGAAAGGTAGACTTGCACGAACTGCAAGCTCAAAGTTCTGAGCCGTATAGTCGAGCACAAACTCGCTACCCTCAACCTCCAATATCGCCTCTGTATCTACACTATTATCAGGATTGTTTCCTGTTTGGCTATCAACCTCCTTATTTAACTGCTTACACCCTACACAAACGATAAGTGCCATAAGCATTAATAGATACCTCTTCATAGACTACAAATCCTTTAAGGTAAACATTATACTCTTCGACTCCACACCCTTACGCTCAAGGTAGATGGTATATGTAGCACCGCGCTCCAACTGCTTAGTATCGACACGCATTATGCCCTTGTTTATGGTTACTCCTGCCTCGATATATTCGCCCGAGAGATATAGTGCCGACTTTACATCATCATCGTAGTCAACAACAAGCTCTCCCGAAATCTTATCAAACGACATCGAGGTAGTGCTACCAATTGGCGCATACTTAACCACAATCTCCGAGCAAGCACTCTCGGTGTAAGGCTCTACCTTAAACCACTTCTGGCTACTATCACTGCGATAGAATAGGGATAATCTATCACCCTCCGCAATATCTTCGTTAATCACAGCACTCATAGCATGACAACTTGCGCCATACATCACAGGCAGCTCCAAGCGCTGCGACTCCGCTACCCACGACTTAACCTCACCCTTAGCACTGCAAAGCGCCACGCGCACCTCACCCTTAAAGGGTAGTTGCGAGTAGTTGCCCACCGAAATAGGCGAAATCTCGAACTCCACACCACGCTCAAAGGTTGTGGTCGAGGCCTTCAAACCTGCCGAGGTAAGGTATAACCAGTTATCTATCTCGCCATCGCGCATTGGATGCATACCCAGCACCGCCCAGTGCTGCGTATCGAAGAGGTACTGCTGAAGCGTAAGGTTATCAACAGCAAAAAATCCGTCACACAGACCACCCCAACCCCAATTCACATGAAAGTAGTTATTGTCATCCACGCCGTCAAGAACAAAGGCGTGACCAGCACCCTCCGAGGTATATCCAGCATAGAATACTGGGCGCGAGGCCTCAATCTCACGGCGTAGCATAGCCACCCAATAGTCGTTCGAGAAGTTTCTACGGAGGGTAATATTCGAAGCTGGGCTATAGCCGAACTTTTCGTATAGCGCTAACATATCAGGAAAGGCTCCCGTATCCACAGCCGTGTACTCCGCCTTAAAGGCATAACCGAGGTCTGCCATAAGCACAGCCACAGCATCCGCCTCCTTATCACTATAGCTTCCCTCCACGTATGTTTCGAGCATCGCATCCCAATCGTAGGCGTGGTTAAGGTCGCGCGCAGGGACGTAGATACCATTTGCCGTTGTATAAGACTCGGTCACACCCTTAGCGCGTAGTGGCCAACGGTGGTGATACATAATAATCGCCATTGCCGTCTGCGTGCAACCAGTTAACGAGTGTACATCTCCGTCCAAAGGGCAGTGGTTGTTATATGGTGCTAACTGACTCCAGCGCGCCGTGTTAAGCATCTTTGCACCCACAGGCTTATACTCCTCGCTCCATAGTTGCGCCACAACATCATTTGCCACAATACCATCGCTACGAACCTTGCGGATTGTAGTATCTATATACCTAAGCCACCCCTCGAAGTTCGCTGGTAGAAGCTCCGCCGAGGCGATACTATATGTTGTGGAGTAGCCCAATATTGGACGCACAGCATCATCACCAGCAACGATAACAAAGCCGACACCCGAACTTGGGGTGATAACATAGAAGGTAGGAGCTTCGCCCTCTGCGCGTGTAGAGTCCAAAGCGCGACTATCCCACATTAGCGCCACAGCACCACAACGGGTAGTCTCGCCAAGGAGTTCTGTTGCCACGCGCAACGCCCTCTCGGGGCTAACCTCCTTAGCCGCAGCACCACACACCGAGACTGCAACGACAAGGAGCAATATAAATAATCTTCTCATAATCTAAAGTTGGGCTATCGACCCAATTTATAAAGTTAGGGGACTTAGTGCATTGTTGCCAAGCCACCAAATCCCCTCTACCAATTAGCCTAAATAGCACTATAGGAATGGAACAACGCCCTCTGCACGAGTTGCAGTTGTTGCCTCCTCGATAACCTCCGCTGGAATCTTACATGCGGTATAGACATTAACCTCATCGCTATTATCCACATTCGTAAGCGTTAGCTTAGAGTTAGCCACCGAGTACTTGTATGATCCCGTCCAATCCGTACCATCGCTATACTTACCACTAAGCACACCACCATCACAAGTAAATGTACCAGTGTAGTGCTCGTATGTAAGTGTCCACACCTGCTGATAGATATCAAACTTACCATCCTTCTTAAACTCGATGTATACATCGAACTCTGGAGCGAAGTCGCTCACTGTAGCAAGGTGCCACTTGCCATAAATACTGGTCTGAACAATAGGAGTATCGCCGCTACCCTCCTTATCGCCACCACAGCCTACCAATGCCATAGCAAAGAGTGCGATAAGTGACCAAATCTTCAAACTTTTCATATCTTAGTCTCTTTTTATCACATTAAACTACTACAACCATCCACCAGGAGTGATAGGCGCGTTAGTACCGCTATCAATCTTAATACCCTCGCGTGCTACAAGCATAAACTCCTGCTCGGTAGCCATACCGCCAGTAATCTGACCGCCACCAACAGTCGAGCCACCTGCTACATACGAGAACTTAATAGGCGCTGTACCTGGCTTAGTACAAGTAACAACAACCTTGTTACCCATAACCTTAAAGTCCTCGATACCAAGTGCCTCCTTAGCCTCATCACTCATTGTTGTACCATTCTTGAGCAACTTAATTGTTGACTTACCGTCACCGATATAGTCGCTAATCTCAAGATATACAGTCTCGCCAACAGGAACAGGGATACACTTTGTACCACGCACTGCCATCAACACCTGATATGCATCGATAAGACCTGTACCCATCTTACCCTGATATGAGCTAAGGTTTAGAGTACCTCCATTAGGGTTTACCTTGAAGCCTGTCAAATATGGATCAAGGCTATGTACAGAACTTACGATGATATCCTTCAACTCTGGCAATGTCAACGTAATGCCATTATCCATAGCATAAGAGATTGCCAAGGCTGCAATACCCGAAACGTGAGGACACGCCATTGATGTACCCTGCATCAAAGCATAACCTGAAGAGACTTTGTTTGTAGGCATAGTAGACAACACACAACCTGGAGTATCCCAATTAGTTGTGTACTCACCACCAGGAGCAGCTACATTACAACCACGGTCGTAACAAGTATAGTATGTTGGAAGACCGTCTGGCGCTATAGCTGTTACAGCAATAAGATTATTGTAAGCACCAGGATAAACAGCAACCGACTTGCCATCGTTACCTGCCGCGAAGATTACAATACCACCCTCCAACGCAGGGTTGTTCTTCTTAGCCTTGAAGTAGTCGATAGCTGTCAACTCTACGCTTGTAGTACCACTCTTGAATGCCGAATCATTAGCAATCTGACCTGCACCAAAACCCCAAGAGTTCTGCAATACGCAAGCACCACGATCTGCAGCATACTCGATAGCCTTAGCTGTTGGGCCAGGACCTGCAGGCTCACCATTAGACATAATCTGGCAAGAGATAATGCGAACACCATCATTCTTACCTGAGCCACCAGCAACACCACAAACACCAATACCATTGTTGTTCACAGCAGCTACAGTACCCGCAACGTGAGTACCGTGACCAGAGTCCCCGCTTCGTGTCCAAGTAATGCGACCATCATCCACGAAGTTGTAACCATAGATATCGTCTACATAACCGTTCTTATCATCATCAACACCCTCAGCGCCATTCATCTCCGCCTCGTTTACAAGGAAGCTATCCTTCAAATCCTCGTGAGTATAGCATACACCCTCGTCAACAACAGCGACAACAACCTCTGGGCGACCTGTAGTATGCTTCCACGCTGAGAAGAGGTTGATATCAGCACCTACACGAGCGTTAGGGAATGCAACAGTACCGTCGTTGTTGTAGTGCCACTGCATAGCAAGGCCTGGGTCGTTGAATGGATGCTTCTGAGCACGGGTAGCTGCAAACTGCGAAGGATCTGCCTCTACAGCTGTAACCTTAGGAGTTGAAACTGGAACGCTAAACTGTACACGCTCAACCTCCTTAAGCTCAGAGAGCAACTTTGCAGCATAATCCACATCTACATCCTCCGAGAATTCAAGGGTATACCAACGGTGCATATTAAGCTCACGCTTAAGCTCAGTGTTAATAGTCATATTAAACACTGGCACCACAGCCGTAGCACCAAGCTCGGCAACAGTAGCATCGAATGCCGAAACACCAGAGCGAGTAGCATCCACGGCACCCTCAAGCTGCGCCGCAGTAGCATCATCTACATAGATGATCATCTCACCCTTGATAGCAGAATCCGAGCTGTTCACAATCTTTAGGTTCGCCACCTCAGTCTTACCCTGAGAGAGCATGGCATCATCACTAACGCAAGCTGTAGCAGCCATAGATGCCAACGCCAATAGTAGAACTTTTGTCTTATTCATATCGTTAATAGTTTTATAATCTCAGCTATTTACTTCAAAGATTCTATAAGTGGTACTCAAAATCAACCAACGTACGAGTATACGACTCAGCCTCCTCGATAACCTCCTGAGGAATCTCGCACTCCTCATAAACGTTAACAATAGGATTAGCCTCCTGGCTGGTCAATGTAAGCATATCACCCAACTCCGAGAGCTCACCTACGTAGCTACACTTCCACGCGCTACCATCGTCATAGACACCCGAGAGGATATTCCAGTCAACCGAGTAGTTACCCTCGTAGGCAACATAGTTCAACGTGTAGACCTGCTGGTACATATAGAAAATACCATCGAAGAACTCCACATACACCGTGAACTCTGGCTCTACGTCATTTACCGATACCAACTTCCAAGACTTGTTGATATCTCCCAACTCCTCACCCTCATGGGTTGGAGCACTTGGTCTCTTGGTATCATCGTCGCCGCCACACGCAACAGACATCATAAGCAACGACACCACTGCCAAAGCATATATCTTAAACATCTTCATATTATAACCGTTTTTAGATTTTACAACCAACCACCGTTATCGTTATTGTCACGAGCGATGATAACAAACTCCTTCTCGATAAGCTTACCGCCTGAAGTAGATGAGCCACCTACGACCTCACCACCAGCGATATACTTCAACTTAACAACACCAATACCAGGCTTTGCACACAAAATATAGTGCTTACCACCGTAGTAGTAGATGCTAATAGCAAGACGATCGAAGGTCTCATCATCAACCTCATAACCGTCATATGGAGTGATATGAAGATCACCAGTACCCATATAGTGGTTGATATCGATCTCTGTATCAACGCCAACCTCTACAGGGATACAAGCAGCACCGCGAAGGTTCATAATCGCAAGCAAGGCATCGAGCTTACCAGTACCCATCTTACCCTTATGCTTACCAATATTGAAGTTGTAAGCGCTACCATAGTAGTCGTATCTAACGGCTGCGCCAGTCAACTCGCTATCATAATCACGCACCGAGCTTGTAAGAATCTCGTAGAGACGATCGTTTGTCAACGTAATGCCATTCTCGATAGCATACGACACAAGCAACGCTGCAACACCCGAAACGTGAGGACACGCCATTGAGGTACCCTGCATCTCAGCATAATCAGACTTATACTGCTTACCAGTAACTGGGTCAACGGTCTCCTTTGATACTGTAGAGAGTACATTACCATCGTATGTACAGTATCCCTTCACGTATGTGTACTCACCACCTGGAGCCGCAACGTTACAGCCAGGGCCATAGTTTGTATATGTCGCTGGAAGACCATCTGGAGTGTATGATGTAACCGAGATAATTGAGTTGTGTGCACCTGGATAATCCGAATAGTCCTTCTTGTCGTTACCTGCAGCAAAGATTGCTACACCACCCTTAAGACCTCGGCAACCAGCATTCTCAACAAAGTACTCGATAGCCTCCCACTCAGCCTGGTTGTTTCTCTCGTACTGAGTATCTGTAAGTCGATACTCCGAAGGATAACCCCAAGAGCACTGAAGAATACAAGCACCATTATCTGCAGCATACTCAATACCTCGAGCTGAGTGCCAAGAGAATGTATCTGTCTCGCCATCGAAGATCTGAACAGACATAATACGTGCACCATCGCCATTGCCCGAGCCACCAGCAACGCCACAAACACCAACACCGTTGTTGTTAACCGCAGCTACAGTACCAGCAACGTGTGTACCATGACCTGTATCGCCCGTCTTAGCCCAAGTGATATTTGCAGTATTCTGAACAGCATTGATACCATAGATATCATCTACATAACCGTTACCATCGTCATCCTTGCCGTTGCCAGCAATCTCGCCAGGGTTTACCCACATATTGGCAACCAAGTCGGGATGTGAATACTTAACACCCTCGTCAACAACTGCCACGATAACCTCTGGGTTACCTGTAGTGAACTTCCAAGCACGCGCAGCACCAATATCCTCACCCTCCTTAGCATCCTGGAAGGCAACACTACCATCATTGTCGTAGTGCCACTGTCTATATAGCATTGGATCGTTGAACGAGCCACTCGCAGCACGTGTTACATCCTCCTCAGGCACTGGCACTGCAGATACCTCTGGACGCTTAATCGCTGTGCTGAACTGCACACGTGATACCTCCGACAACTCGGCATACTTAGTTGCCGCCTGGTCGATATTCAACTCCGCATCGAACTTAACGATAAACCAACGGTGCATACCGCGCTCAATCTTCTTCTCAGCATTGATGCTTAGGTTGAACAACTGCTCGATAGACTCAGCTCCAAGCTCCTCTGCCACCTGATCAAGGGCAGCATTACCCGAACGAGTAGCCTCCTTGGCATTCATCCACTTCTGGGCAGTAGCATCGTCAACATACAAGATAAGCTCGCCCTTAGAAGCGCCCTCTGATGTATTCACAAACTTAGCCTCGATAGAGGTCTCAGAGTGCTTTACAGTCTCCATCTCAGGATCCTGCACACACGCCATACCGAGAGTCAAGGCCGCTGCAACAACTAAAAATTTGGTCTTAATCATCTAAAAAATTATTAGTTAAGTTTATAGGTTTCTTAAAAAACATATTTTCACGTTGCGAATATAATAAAAATATTCTGTTTACATACAAAAATTAGCAGTAAACAGAATATATCTATATCAATAGTTTAGATGCGTAGTTGCAATAGGTAATAGTCGTTTCTATTTCTCGCCACTCGAACGAATAGCCTGACTCGCAACTTAAAAGGAGAGGGGCTATCCAACATTAACGTTGAATAGCCCACTACCCTTCTTAGGCTACATCCCAAAGGTCGCACTCAAAGTGGCGACACCACGGGACTTACCCTCTATTTATAGGGTGTTACCCCTACGGTTCATACTACAAGAAGTACTCTGAAGCACGTGTTGACTTAGCCTCAACAGCCTGACCCTTAACGTGTGCAGGAACCTCGTCGATAGCAACATACTCAGCGTATGTGCCGTTCACCTCAGTAAGGCGAAGACGAAGAGGGTTCTCAGCAATCTGAACAGTGTACTCGTTGTTCCACTCTACGTCGTTGCTGTAAACACCTGTAAGGATGTCGCCATCAAGAATATAAGTACCTGTAAGCTTCTCGTACTCGTAGCCGTAAAGACGCTGATAAAGCTCGAAGTTATCACCCTCGAAATCGATATAGATATCGAACTGAGCAGGCTCACCAGCATACTCTACAAGCTGCCATGCGCACTCCATCTTCTCTGCGAGCTGTGCAGTAGCGATAGGATTGAATGGTACAGTCTCAGCAGAGTCCTCAGCTGCTGGCTTGCAACCTGTAACAGCAACAAGTAGTGCAAGAGCAAGTGACCATATCTTAAGATTCTTCATAATTCTCAAATTTTAGAAATTATTACTTAACATCGTAACTATTACAACCAACCCTCAGTACCTGTAATGTTACCCTCTGGATCAGCCTCGTAGTTACCGCGAACGATGATAGCGATCTCCTTCTCGAGAAGCATACCACCCATCGCATTACCACCACCTACCTGGTCGCCACCAGCTACCAAGCCAATCTTGATAACGCCAGTACCTGTCTTCTCGCAAGTGAAGATAAGGTCGTTACCGAAGATAGTCTCGTTCTTGATGCCAAGACGCTCACGAACATCTGCAGGGATGACGATATCCTCAGAAATCTTGAGGTTAGTCTTACCGTCAGCAATAAGATCCATAACGTTGATTACAGTCTCCTCGCCTGCAACAGCAGGAACGCATGTGATACCACGCATTGCAGCCAATACACGGTAAGCATCGATAGCACCAGTACCCATCTGACGGTAGTATGGAGCAAGATCAACAAACTCACCAGATGAAGAGTACTTACCATACAATGCCAACTCAGCATTGATATCGTAAACTGAAGTTAGAAGAAGCTCCTTGAACTGTGCAGTTGTGTAAGTCTTACCAATGTTCTCAGCGTATGAGAGTGCCAAAGCAGCGACACCTGAAACGTGAGGAGTAGCCATTGAAGTACCCTGCATATAACCATACTGGTTGTTTGGAAGAGTTGAAAGAACACAACCTGTCTCCTTAGCGTGACCAAACTGGTTAACGAAGTACTCACCACCAGGAGCAGCGATGTTACAACCAGGACCATAGTTAGTGTAAAGAGCTGGAAGACCATCAGGACCAAGCGCTGTTACAGAGATATACTCGTTGTAAGCACCTGGGTAACCTGCCATAGGAGCTGACTCGTTACCAGCAGCGAAAACGATGATACCACCATCTACTGCTGGGTGGTTCTTCTTCTTCATAAAGTAGTTGAACGCTGCATAACGAGCAGACATAGCTACCTTATAAGTGTTATCAGTTGTGATAGCACCTGGATCGTTACCCCAAGAGTTTGATGCGATAACAGCACCGTTATCAGCAGCATACTCCATAGCGCGAGCAGCAGCATCCTCATCTGATGTATTGTGCGCACCACCCAAGATCTGAAGGGTCATGATGCGAACACCACCGTTACCATCACCACCTGCTATACCAGCAACACCAATACCGTTGTTGCTAACAGCAGCTACAGTACCAGCAACGTGTGTACCGTGATCCTGACGAAGAATTGGGTTAGGAATCTGCTTACCGTTCTCATCCTTAGCCACAACAACAGTGTTGTCAATGAAGTTGTAACCGTGAACGTCATCGATGTAGCCGTTACCATCATCATCAACGCCCTCAACACCATTCTTCTCAGCCTCGTTTACCCACATATTGGCAGCCAAGTCCTCGTGCAAGTAGTCAACACCCTGGTCGATGATTGCAACGATAACAGAGCTGTTACCCTTAGTCAAGTTCCAAGCTGGAGCTACGTTGATATCAGCACCCTTAACAACGTATGGGTGGATGAAACCCTCCTGAACATACTGATCGTATGTGTAGTAACGCTCTACTACATTACCATCATTATCCTTAGTCTCACCTGCTGGTTCAAATGGGTTACCATTGTTCTTGTAATGCCACTGACCTGCGAACATTGGGTCGTTAGGATACTCACCTGAACGAGTTGCTGCGAAAGCATCAATATCAACAACTGTAGCCTCCTCAACATTAGGACCCTTGCAAACCTTCGCAAACTCGATGCGACGGATAGCGTCAGAAGCAGCCAAAGCCTTAGCAGCCTCATCAACATTCACCTCCTCAGAGAAGTGAATTGTGAACCAACGATCCATACCGAGCTCACGCTTAAGCTCAGCATTGACCTTCATATTAAACAACTGGTTGATGCTTGTAGCGCCAATCTCCTCAGCGATAGCATCGATAGCGTTTACACCTGTGCAGATTGAGCCATTAGCAGCCTCGAGCTGAGATACACACTCCTGATCAACATATAGAAGGAGCTTACCTGCAACAGCATCTGAAGATGTATTTACGAACTTCTTGGCAGTTGCCACCTCGGGAGCTGACACAACTGGCTGATCAACATTGTCCTGAGCACAAGATGCTGCGAACAAACCTGCCAAGCATATCATTAAAATTTTACCCTTATTCATAAGTTAAAACTGTCTATAATTTTTTAATTACCATTACCATATTTCCCGTGGGTGGCAATAAGTGATTTATCACCACCCTTAGGAATTATGCTTATGATTACTTAATGCTTACTGGAATGAAAGTAACATCCTTCTTCATCTGAAGCATAGCAGGCTTGCTTGTGCGGCTTACGCCCATCTTTGCTGCCTGTGGCTGAGCACCCTGCTCCTCGTCACCAGTGTTCTCGTCACCAGTGTTCTCATCACCCTGCTCTGGCTGCTCTGGCTCAACTGGAGATGTAACTACTGGCTTCTTGTTATCAACAAGAGTAACGGTAGTAGTCTCTGGAGCAAATGTCTTGATGTACTCAGTGACAACCTCAGTCTCGTTTTTATCGTTAACTACGAAAGTCTTAATATACTGACGGAAGTATGTACCAAGGCTATCGAGGATACCATCCTTGTCTGTATCGTAAAGAACCATTGAATCGTAGTCGTAATCGTAGTCAGAAGTTGAAGAACTGTGGAAGCCCCATACCTTGTTAGGATCACCAGCCCAGCGGTCGATATCGTACGCAAAGAAGGTACCTGTGTAACCATTTACCTGACCGTAGGTTACAACAGCGTTCCACTCTGACTCTGTGAATGCAACCATTGGGAACTCACGAATCTTTACATCTGGAGCATTATCCTCAACAACCCACTTCATATAGAACATCAAACCGTAGCTTGAGTTATAGAAAGGCTCAAACTCGATAGTCATCTTAGAGTTGCCATCAACAATCTCGTAAGTACCGAATGCCCAGTCGAAACGATATGGAGTACTCTTACCAGTTACAGAGTAGTACTGAGTCTTACCATACAAAGTTGATACTGCAAGAACGACAGTGTACTCAGTATCAGGAGTAGCCTGGATAAGCATTGGGCTCTTACCAGTCTTAAGGGAGCTAATCTGAGATGAGATATCTGAGTCAGCACCAGCCATAGCGATAAGCGCCTTCATACCCTCCTCAGTTGTTGGGTCGATACCCTCAGGGATCTTAGCGCTCTCTGACTGATACCAAACAAGCTTAGTTACAAGGTCAGCATCGTCAGACTGAACATCGAATGCAAGAACGAAGCAAGATGGATAACTTGCCTCATATTGTGCATTACCCATAACCTCAGCAACGCTACCCAACTTAAGGTTCATACTCTTAATGGTAGTATCAACATTCACCTGATCCTGGTTAGCTGGGTTGTAGTAGAACAATGACTTGTAAGCCTTTGCATTACCAGTCTCGTCAACAACAGCCTCACCCTTCTCGTTGTAAGGGATAGCCAACATTGTGTAGAGACCTGCCTCAGGCATAGAGATATACCAAGTAGTTGCAGATGCTGAAGACTCAGCTGAGTTCTCCAAATATGCCTTGATAGTCTCATCCTCGATTTTTGTCAAATCAGCAACACCGTCAACATAATTTGTCTCAAGCAAAGCTGTTACAACAGGGTGTGGTACAGTATGGAAAATAATGTCAGTACCAACAACCTCCTTAGTCTGCTCGTATGCATTAACGTTACCGTCAACAATTACGAAACGATACTTTGAGATATCCTTACCTACAGTGAACTCAAAGTTTGCACGTGTCTCGCTATTATCAACAGAGGTCTCAGTACCACTGTGAACAACACCGAACGAGTAATCCTTAATGCTTACACCTGGAAGAGTGATGCGCATCTTACCGTCTGGGTTAGAGTAGTAACCGCTTGTACCAGATGCATCGAAGAGACCTACTGTCTTAGCTGCGAATGAGATAACACCATCCTCCAACTTAGCATCCTCCTCACCAATACCACGACCAGAGCAAATCCAGAACTGATCCAGATAACCAGGGATACCAATACCTGCGTACTGGAATGGGATATATACTTTCTCAGGATCTGAAGCGTTGATAATAATATATGTATCGCCACTTGCAAACTGCATATCAGATGGAATACCACCCAAAAGTGCAACTACGTTATCCTGGCTAAATACATTCTTCATACGATACACGCCCTTACGAGCCTCGCTCTCCTCGATAGTGACAGCGACTGTGTTACCACCCTCAACACCATACAACCATACGAAGAAGTCCTCAGTATATGAACCAAGCTTCAACTCAGGATCCTCCTGGTCATCACCAAGATCTCTCCAAGTCTCAGGAATACCTACACTGAAAGTCTTACGGCTAAGACCGTAGTTACCCTGGTGCTTAACATCCTTGATCATAACCTCGATCTCGTACAAAGAACCAACAGACATGCTCTTGATATCCTCTGAACGCTCGATCTGAATGTAAGCTACATTCTCACCCTCCTCGAAAGTAACGCTCTCGGCTACAGTAAATGCATCAGCTACAGTGTATTTAGCAGTAACCACACCAGAAGAATTAGTCTTCTGGTAAACGATCGCATCAGGGTTAACAAAACGTGAACGAATCTCAACAGTCATCTGAGCACCCTTGTTCTGACGATATACAGGGAATAGAGCTGTTGTAGTCTCGTCGATCTCCACAGTATCATCGCTATCAACAGTAGCAAATGGAGCTACGTTGACATCTACTGGGAAGTAAACACACAACTCCGAGTCTGGCTGACCAGGCTCCCACTCCTGCTGACACGCAGTGAAAGCAGTAGCGAAGAGTGTTGCTACAAGCAGAAATAAAAACTTTATATTTTTCATATTCTTGTTCTATTTAATTGTTTCAAATAGAGTCGCATTAGATAGCCTCCTCAGAAATTACACCATATGATGGATCTGGGCCAGCAATCTCCTTGTTAACTGTATTTACAGCAGTCTCACCTGATGGCATTGGAAGGTTCCACCAAGGAAGACGACCCTCAGTATCGAACAACATACCAGACTGGTAGTTCTGACCTGTTGTGTGAACACCCATATTCAAACGCTTCATATCGAAGAGTGTTACGCCCTCACCCCAGAACTCTACAGACTTCTGGAAGATAACCTCCTCACGTACCTTCTCCTCGTCAGTCTCGTTGAAGATGTAAACATCAGCACGGTTAGCTACAACCCAGTTTACAAGACGCTGCGCAGCCTCGCCTGAACGACCAAGGTGTGTCAAAGCCTCGATAGCGATGAACTCCATCTCCTCGATACGCATAATTGGCAAAGATACCGCATTAGCAACCATATAGTCTACACGCTCACCCTGGTTAGGACGGAACTTGAAGTTTGTATATGGAGCCATTGACTGGATACCCAACCACTCATCACGTGTCATAGAAGTATAAGCTGCGAACTGCTCGTAAGTCTTGTCTGGACCAGCGATAAGCTTCTTACGGATATCAGTGTTACCCAAACGATCGTAAGTATTCTTAGCAACACCTACACATGCCAAAGGACCGTAACCGAATGATGCCTCAGGACAAACGTGTGCTGGGAACGCCAAAAGGTTGTTGATAACGGTATCAGTAGACATCATAGTTGCCCAAATCCAAGATGGAACTACAGAGTTGAAACCTGAAGTGACATTTGACCACTGCTCACGAGTCATAAATGAAACGTTAGCAGTCTTCATAGCCAACTCAGCATAGTCGTAAGCCTTCTGATAAGCCTCCTGACCTGTTACGATAGCTGGATAATCTGCCTTGTTTACGTTCTCATTCTTTGCAGCATCGAATACGTCTGCATCTGAGAACTGACCAAGCCACATATAAGCACGTGCGTACAAACCGTAAACTGCAGCCAACTCAGGATAGATAGGAGTTGTAGTCTCGAACTTCTCCAAGCAAGCCTCAGCATCAGCCAAGTCAGAGAAGATGAAATCGAAGATCTGCAAACGAGTAGCACGGAGGTTCTCCTTAGCCAGAGCCTCGGTAGTATCCTCAGTAACGATAGGTACAGTGTAGCCAATAACAACCTCCAAGTCCTTCTCGTAAGTTGGAAGTGCTGGAGCCTTAGCTGGAAGGCTATCGTAGTAACCTACCATGTCAAGATAGAACAAAGCACGGAAAGCCTTTGCAAGACCGCGGTACTCCTTCAAAGTCTCGTCATCACCTACTGAACCAATGATATCATTAGCCTTCTTGATGAATGGGTAGTAGTTATACCAAATGTAGTGAGTATAACCACCGTTAGTACCCATATCGAAACCATAGTTAGGTGCCTGAAGACGTGAGTAGTATGGGTTACCACCCTTCTCTGGACGAGCACATGGGAACATGATCATCGCGTGGTGATCCTTGTAAAGACCAATTGAGTGGTAGCCGAAATCTGAGTGGTCGTAGCTTGCTGCAACGTGAGCAGCCATAGCAGAAGGTACAGACTTCATCATAGACTCCATACCAGCACTGCTCTGTGCAAGCTGTGACTCAGTGATGGCAGACTCCTTAGGAAAGACCTCCCTGATACAACCTGTGAATGCAACAGCAGTGAAAACTACTGCTGTAGCCATCAAAATCTTATTTAATTTCATAGTCATAATCTAAATTAAATTAGAAGGTCAAAGTTACACCGCCTGAGATAGTACGGATTGGTGAGTAGTTAACATTGGTTGTACCACCGCTGAAGCTCTGGCGTGGATCCAAACCCTTACGACGTGACCAGTAGTAAACGTTGTCGCATGCTACGTATAGACGAATACCCTGAATCTTGTTGTTCCACCACTTTGCAGGTAGTGTATAACCAAAGTTAATGTTAGAGATGTTGAGGTATGACGCATCTGTCAAGAAACGGTCAGATGTTGCAGTTGTGTACTGATCGTCATACTGGAAACGTGGAATCTGTGAATCCTCGTTAACACCCTTAGTCCAAGCCTTCAACAAGTCAACGTGGTAGTTGTTACCTACTGAAGTACCGCTTGGTGATGACATATAGCTTGCGTAACCTGAGTCGTAAACCTGACCGCCAATCTGGTAGTCAAATGCGATTGAGAAGTCGAAGCCGTATGCGTAGAATGATGTATTGAAACCACCATATACCCAAGGAGTTGCGTTACCCTTAAGCTTACGTGATGTAGTCTGTGTAGCGTAGCTATAAGTAGTTGTTACACCCTCATCGTAAACAGGGTTGCCGTTGTCGTCAACCATAAGGTTACCCTCCTTATCGGTCTTCTGCACCTTGTACCACCACTGTGACTGACCATCCTCGCTTACGCCACGATACTCAGGAATCAAGAATGTATACATTGGAAGACCCTCACCATAGAAGTATGCACCGCTGATAAAGCCCTCGTAACCGTCAACCTCGAAGTCCTTACGGATTGGTGGCAACTTGAGGATCTTATTGCGAACGTGTGTAGCATTCATACCTACACTCCAATTTACATCGCGTGTGCGTACGATATCGAAGTTCAACTCAAGCTCGATACCACGGTTAACCATGTCACCGATGTTATCATAGTATGATGAGTAACCGAGTGATGGAGGAACTGGTACAGAGAACAACATATTGGTAGTCTTACGGTTGAACAAGTCGATGCTACCAGTCAAGCGATCACGCCACAAACCGAACTCAACACCAGTGTTGAAGTTAGTGTTAGTCTCCCAAGTAATGTTAGGGTTACCCTTGCGGCTAAATGCTACTGCGATACCACCAGCACCGTCGTTGCTTACAGAGTACATATCTGTATAAAGGTATGCACCGATACCGTCGTTACCCTGTGAACCGATAGATGCCTTAACCTTCAACATGCTGATTACTGATGAGCTGAACCAATCCTCACGGCTGATAATCCATGCAGAACCTAAAGACCAGAAGTTACCCCAACGGTGATCAGGGTGGAAGTTTGTAGATGCATCGCGACGGAATGATGCAGAAGCGAAGATACGCTCGTCGTAGTTATACTGAGTACGGAAGAAGTAACCCTCGTTGATATACTCTGTACGGTATGAAGATGCGCTACTCATATCAACTACAGCACCTGACAACTCGTTGTTGTCTGTAGAGAAGATGTTAGACTTAGCACCACCTACATAGTAGCTACGAGTAGAATATGTCTCGTGACCGAGCAAGAAGTCGATGTTGTGCATATCGTCAGCACCGAATGTCTTAGCATAAGTCAACAACTGCTGGAAGTTGTGAGAGTACATACGTGAGTGACCCTTACTTACGATACCGCCGTTAGTTACGAACTGACCGTAGTATGGGTTAGAGAGTGAAGATGAACGAGTCTCGTCGATAGAGATAGCACCATTCACAGTGAACTTAAGATCCTCAGTGATGATGAAATCAGCGAAACCGTTAACACCGAATGCGTTACCCTCAGAGTAAGACTCATCCAACCAGATAAGCTGCAATGGGCTCGCCTGCATTGGGCTTGAGCTCATCATACCGTGATACTTACCATCACCAGTATCGTAGATAGGCCAGCCATACTGGTCCAACATCTTATTACCGTGCTCGTCACGGATGTAAACAGGATAGATCGGAGCAGTGTTAGCTACAGCAGAGAATACGTCGGCAGTAGAACCATCACCCTCATTTGCAGAAGATGCACCGTTCCACTCGAAACGAGTATAGCTCATGTTAGCACCAACCTTCAACCACTTCTTTGCCTGGTAGTCACCACGAAGACGTGCTGTCCAACGCTGCATATCTGAACCATCAGTAATACCAGTGTTGTCCAACAAACCGAGTGATGCAAAGAATGATGACTTCTCAGTAGCACCAGAGATATTCAAGTTATACTCCTGACGCAATGATGGGTCGTACAACTCGTCGTACCAGTCATCAGGACGAACGCTATACTTTTTAATCTCGCCAGTCTCCTCGTTCTTAACAGAGATGATACGACCAAGTGTAGCGTTAGGATTCAACTTACCGTTTGTACCGATAAGCTGCTGACCCTCAGGCACTGTGAACACGTTGTAACCCAAACCACCGATCTCGTTAGAAGTCAAACGCGATACAGCCTTACTATAAGCAGCACCTGTATCGTTACCCTGATCGCGGAAGTAGTTGTACAATGCAGTGTAGTGCATCTCATAGTACTGACCTGGATCAGTTACGTACTCGTAAAGCTGACGAGCAGGAGTGTTAACACCCCACTTAGCATCGAAGTTTACACGAGCGTCACCAGCCTTAGCACGCTTTGTTGTAACCATGATAACACCGTTAGCACCACGAGCACCGTAAAGTGCGTTAGATGCAGCATCCTTCAAGACGGTCATTGTCTCGATATCAGCCATGTTGATGTTGTTCATATCACCCTCGTAAGGTACGCCATCGATAACCCAAAGTGGGCTCTGACTTGCGTTGATAGAACCAAAACCACGGATACGAATCGAAGGCTCTGAGCCAAGCGAACCTGAGCTCGAAGATGTCTGAAGACCCGCAACCTTACCAACAAGAGCGCTGGCAGCTGAAGATGACTGAGTCTTAGCCAAATCCTCCGACTTAATAACCTTCGCTGAACCAGTGAAGGCCTCTTTCTTCGCAGTACCGAACGCCTGAACGATAACCTCCTCGATCTGCTCTGAATCAGCAAGAAGGATTACATCGATCTTAGCACGGCCTGCCACAGCAACAGTCTGAGTCTGCAAACCAAGGTAAGAGAATACCAGTTTTGCCTCAGATGAAGCTGCAATCTCATAATGACCGGATACATCGGTAGTAGTTCCTCGAGAGGTTCCCTCGACTACAACCGCCGCTCCGATGACTGGCATACCAGTCTCATCGGTCACTGTACCGGTGATACGCTGACCTTGAGCGAATGCGCCAAAGCATCCCAAGATCAGAGTTGCAACCATTGAAAGTACAACTTTTCTAACCATAAGCATTAGTTTTAAGTAAATAAAGTTTTATAAAGTTTTTTGTAGTTTTTCCTCACTTAACATCCAAGACATCAGATACATATCACAACATCGGCGCTAACGGTGTGATAAACGACCCTAATTCTTGGCGCAAAGTTAACGCACAAAGATAACCCAATTATCTTAAATAACAAGCATCAGAAAAACATTTTTTTCAACATAATTACATATTTTAATATTAATGCATTTTTACGCATCCCGTTAGGGGGATTATATAACAGTCATTTCCCACCCCATAAATTGCACACATTTATCTGCTTTTTGAACACTTTTATAGTTGTATTATTTCGTCATATACCAGTTGTTTTATATCTATATTGTTCCATTATATTTAGCGATATTTTTACTTTTGAAGACTAAATATATTTTACACATTTTATATATATTTGGTATGCAAAAAAAAGTTGAAATTTTTTAATCACATTTAATAATTTTTCATATATTTGCATCCGCATTTCACCGAGAATGCACAACTTAAATCTTTAACCTGACACATAAATAGTGTCCCTAAATCACAACCTATGAAGCGACTGCTTTTAACTGTCGCACTGTCTCTTGTCGTGGCAGTGGCGATGGCTCAGGTTACTACCTCGTCAGTGCGTGGTGTGGTAACCGCTAACGACAAACCTCTTATTGGCGCTACAATCGTAGCAATTCACACTCCATCGGGTACCCGCTATGGTACCACTGCCAACAACCAAGGTCTATACTCTATCGGCACAATGCGTGTCGGAGGTCCGTATGAGATTACTATCTCATATATCGGCTACAAGAGTGTGATATACAAGGATATAACTCTACAACTTGGTCAGCCAACAACCATAAATGTGGAGTTGGAGGAGGCGGCCTTGGAGGTCGACAATGTAGTGGTTATAGGTTCTATGGATAGCCACTCAGGAAGCACCTTTAACCGCGAACAAATGGAGGCTATACCATCTATCGACCGCTCAATCTACGACCTTACAAACATTCTCTCCTCAGCCGTATCACCCGCTGCAGGAGGCATCATCCTTGGTGGTCAGAGCAGCCGTTACAATGCCTTCACTATCGACGGTACATCTTCGGCAGATATCTATGGTCTTGGCACCACAGGTATGACCGGCTCACTCACCGAGGCCAACCCTATTCCTTTAGATGCACTTAGCGATGTAACCATCTCAACATCAAGTGTTGACATTCGCGAAAGTGGCTTTACTGGTGGCGTTATCAAGGCTGTTACACGCTCAGGTGATAACGAATTTAAGGGTTCGGCATACACCTACTACAATAATGAACATTTCTGGGGCACAACACCAGGCGAGGATATTAAGAAGCGTACACACCTCTCTACACAGACAACTAACATCCTCGGTGTTACATTTGGAGGTCCAATTGTAAAGGATAAGCTCTTCTTCTTTGTTGCAGGTGAGTTTAACCGCAACATCTCACCTTCGGCAAATCACCCCGAAAGCGGCAAATCTGCCCTCACTCCTGAAGAGGCACAGATTATCTCGGAGCGATACAAGTACCTCACTGGCTACGATGGTGGAGGCTGGTCGGAGCACGATGTGTTAGCCCTTACAGGCTCAGCCGTAGCGCGTCTCGACTGGAATATCAACAGCAACAACCACCTATCCCTACGCTACAATATGCTCTATGCTGATGCTGATGACTCGGCGAACTCACTACAGTCGTTTAAGTTCCGCGGCGCAGAGTACACTAATATCAACCGTACACACTCGGTTGTAGCTGAGCTAAATAGCACTACAGCCTGGGGTTCAAACAGTCTCCGCATGGGATATACACGCCTTAAGGATGGTCGCACATCGCCAGAGAGCCTTCCAGCAGTTATCATCAACGGCTTGGGCAAGAACTACAATGGCTCTGTAACAATAGGCACCGACCCCTACTCGGGCTGCACTATGCTCGACCAGGATATCTTCATCTTTGGCGACGATATCAACATCACACATGGCAAGCACAACATTACCATAGGTACATCTAACGAGATCTACCGTGCCGATAACCTCTACCTTTCTAACGCGCGCGGTACATACACGTACGACTCGTTGGACAACTTCCTTAACGACAAGGCTTCGAAGTACCAATATGGATACTTCGCCGACGGCAAACGCAACCCAGCCATGACAACTGGTCAGTTTGCAGTATATGCGCAGGACGAGGTTATCCTAAGTGGCATCGGTGTGCTTACATACGGTCTTCGTGCCGACCTTCCCGTTATGTTCGACACACCTCTCACAAACAAGACATTTAACGAGAGCTCCTACGCCACAAAACATGGCACTAAGACAGGTGATATACCTCGCACACAGCTACTTATCTCACCACGCATCGGCTTCGAAACTCAGATTGTTCGCAATCTAAAACTTCGCGCCAGTACGGGTATTTACACTGGTCGCATACCATTTGTATGGCTATCGAACTGCTATCAAAACAATGGTCTACGCTCACTTAGCGTAACCAACAACGAAACTCCACCAGCCTTTAGTGTCGACTCTTCAACAGATGGCATTCAGGGCAATCCATCTATCGATATTGTAGACAAGGATTTCCGCTACCCACAGGTATTCCGCACCACCGTAGCGTTGGACTACACACACAAGGGTCTAAAACTCGGTTTCGATGCCGATTTCACGAAGGGTATTAACAATATCTTTATAGAGAATCTTATTGCCGAGAAGGATGGCAAGAGGGTTTTTGTTGGTGGCGAGGGCAACACAACAACATCACCACACTATAGCACAACGATTGAGCAATATTCAAACGTCTACCGACTTAGCAATACACAAAAGGGCTATTCATGGTCTACAACAGCGCGCTTGGAGTACGACTTTGTGGGAGCGCTACAGGGCCTACGCCTCACCGCTGCCTACACCTACTCTCAGTCTAAGAGCGTGAACGACGGTTTCTCAGCACAGTCGTCAACAAACTGGGGTCGCACGTATGCTGTAGATAGCAACAACCCTACTCTTAGCAACTCTATCTACGAGTTCCCTCATAAGGTGGTATCATCACTCTCCTACTCACGTCGCTATGGTCGCTACGGCACAAACGTAATGCTACTCTATAACGGTCACTCAGGCGAGCACTACTCACTCACATACTACAAGGGTGGCAAGGATGTGAATGGCGATAGTTACAAGGGTAACTCTTTGATTTACATCCCTACAGAGGCTGAAATGGAGAGTATGCTATGGGCAGATGATAGCTCTAAGGAGAAGTATAACAACTACATCAAGGGCGACAAGTATCTCCGCACACATCGCGGCAAGTTTGCCGAGCGCAACTCACACTCTTTACCTTTTGAGCACCGTCTCGACTTGCATATAGCTCAAGCGCTCTATTTCGACAGTAGCAGTCAGCGTCGTGTGGAGCTAACCTGCGATGTTATCAACCTCTCAAACCTCATTTCACGCTCTTGGGGCATGGTGTATCGCACCTCAAACTGGACTCTCTCGCCATTGACCGTTAAGGAGCTTCCAAGCGTAGATGGTGGCTACCGCCCAGTCTACCAATTTACCGAAGCAAACTACACCACCGACGATGTTCTATCACGCTGGCGTATGCAGATTGGTATCCGCGTAGTATTCTAAGCACACCAACAAGATCGACCAATGGGGCTATCACATTTTGCTGATAGCTCCATTTTTTGATCTAAATTAGCCATAAGAAATGTTTGCAGATATCGTTTTATTTACTATCTTTGCACTACATATCTTACTGATAGTCGTAAAATTAGATTAGCGCCAGAAGTGTATGAGTTTATTCTCCCACTCGATGTGCAATAGGAATAATTTGACTATCAAGACCTTACCCTTGCAGCAATAGCGTGATATTGCTGATAATTTTGCGTTAATAAGTGCGCACATACACGCATGCGCAATGAGGAGGCAAGAGTGGCGATTGTGAGGTTTGGGGATATGTTTGAAGGTGAACAACCACAATACGGACGAAAAAAAATAAAAAAATACGATTTACACTATGAAAAAAATATTTATGCTCTTGGCGTTGGTCCTCGGCATGGCATCGTGCCAGACTGGGTCAGAGGATATAGATATAGCTATCGGTGGCGAGCAGGATGCTGTCATCAACGTAGCGCTCTCTGAGAACACTCGTGCCAACAGTGCTGAGGGCTTCGACCTTGAGAACCTTGGCAACTACAAGGTACGTTACATCCTCGAGATCTCCTACAATGGCAATGTTGACCGCAAATTCGCTATCACCGATGCTGCGTCTACATCATTCCCTGTACGCCTTGCGCAAGGTCGCGAGTACACATTCACCGTATGGGCTGACATTGTAGAGGCAGATAAGGCCAACGTTCAGAATTGGTACGATGCTGACCTCTACTACAACACGAAAAATGGCTTGGCAAACATTGAGTTTAAGAATTGGGTTCCAAACACTGAGGCTCGCGATGCTTGGACTGCGACTACAACCGAGGAGTTTGGTCCAGCAAACAGAAGCATTGGCTTGAATCTTAAGCGCCCATTTGCGAAGGTACGCGTTGTTGCTACCGATATCGCAGATGTTCGTAAGTTTGGCATTGTGCCTACAAATGCTGAGGCAGTGTACACAACTTCAGAGATGTACACTGAGTTCGATGCTGTAGCAGGCACTGTTAAGGGCGAGACTAGGGGCAAGACTCACAGATTCAACTATGCTGATGTAGACACTTACGAGGGTGCTAATAGCGAGCGACTTACCCTTTTTACAGACTATGTATTCGTTCCAGCAGACGGCAATGTACAGTTCTCTCTTGCTGTATATGAGGGCGATGCTCTTATCAAGAGTAACAACTTCAACACTACTATCCCTGTTGTTGCAAACAAGGTTACATCAATCGTAGGTAACGTTCTTACTGAGGGCGGTAATGTTAGCATCACTGTTGATGGCGAGCTTGGCGAGAAGGAGACGATTAAGTATGTTGACACCATTACAACATTGCAGGATGCTATCAACGCTGCAGAGGATGGTGTAGAGACAACTATCCGACTCGGCGGCAATGTTGTTATCGGCGAGACCACAACACGCGCTGAGGCTCAGTATGGTCTTGTTATCCCAGCTACTAAGGTTATCGTTCTTGACCTTAATGGCAAGTCTATCAGCCAGACTAAGGCTCAGAGTGGCAAGTATGCGATGATTGAGAACAACGGTACACTTACAATCACAAATGGTACCATCTCTTACGGCGATAGCGCAGCTCTATCTACAGATGTAAACTACGTATCAAACACTATTCAGAATAACGGTGTTCTTACAATCAATGAGGGCACTACCCTTTTGAACACATCTGGCACCGCAGTAGCTACATACGGTTATCCTCACGTTATCGACACCAACGGTACACTTACTATCAACGGTGGCACTTTGACAAACGAGGCAAACTACAGCTCAATGCGTATTTGGACATCTAATACAGATTCCAGAAAGTGCAATGTGGTTATCAACGGCGGTACTTTCAACGGTTGTATCGATTTCCAGGCTCACAACAACAACTCTACTACAATTCCACACTTCGGCACTTTAACCATTAACGGTGGTACTTTCAATGCAGACAGCTTCACAGGCTCTGCTATTCGTGTTCTTCGCTTTGCTGCAAACGCATACGATATGCACGCAACCATCAATGGCGGTTATTTCAATGGCAAGGTTTGGGTGCGCAATATTGGCACATTCGCAGAGACTCCTAAGATTTTCAATATCTACGATGGTACATTTACTTCAATGTACGACGGTTTCGATAAACTTCTTGCTAATGGTTATGCATTCAGCGAGGGCAATAGTGGCGAATGGATTGTTGAGAGCAAGGGCTACTACACCGATACTAAGGGTAACTACCATATCACTGGTGCAAATGGTTGGTTGTGGATGGCAGACCAGAACGATAACTTCTTCCACAATAAGACAGTCTTCCTTGATAACGATATCGACTTCGCTGGTGTAGATATGCGCGTTACAAGGATGTACACACCTGAATACACTGCCACATTCGATGGTCAGGGTCATACCGTATCAAATATCTGGATGGCATCGAACTACCTATATAACAACCAGGCATTGTTTGACGGCTCGATGAACGTTAGAAACTTGACCGTTACAAATACCCACGTATATGGTCAGAGTCAGGTTGGTATAATCGGTGCAAACATCTATGGTACAATAGAGAACTGCCACGTTAAGAACTCTCGTGCATACGGCTATGTATGGCAGATTGGAGGTATTGTAGGTCTACACAGCTGGGGCGAGATTAAGAACTGCTCTGTAGAGGATACTAACATCGAGTGTTTCTACTATGGTGCTACTGGCGCAATCGCAGGTTGTATGAACGATATGTCACGCAATATTACAAACTGTACTGTTAAAAACTGTAAAGTGATCAAGGAGGGCACTTATCCTCAGTATTCGGATTACGATAGTTTGTTTGGCGCATTTGCAGGCTACCTCGCAGCGTATGGCACATTTACATTCACTGGCACCGTTGAGAACACCACTACAACAGTAAATGGCGTTACAAGCGAAGCTGTTATCTGTGGCGAGACCTCCGGCTCAACTGTCACATTTAATGGCGTTCAGTTGTAATTGAACAATATTACACCTATCTATATTATAGCGCTCGACTGCGGTCGGGCGCTTTTTTTTGTGGTTGGGCAAGGACGCTTTGAGAGTAGGTTGATTTAAGACGAAAGAGACAAAGAGACAAAAGAGAAGTCTGGTATCACATTATAAATGATCCGAGAACTCGCTGCTGTCTATGCGTCCCTATCGTCCCTGCGGTCTCTGCTGGTAAATATTATTAAAAATATTTATGAACTTATAATTGCTTTATCCGATTTGTTTTCGTAACTTTGCCCTGATTTTTGCAACAGATATAACTAAGTGATTTTATAATAACTAATTAAAAACTAATTGACTATGATTTACTCACACGAAGTGCAGCAGATGTGCTGCGTGAAGAAGGGTGCTAACCACGAGTCTGCACCTATCCCAGAGGAGGGAAAATGGGTACGCGCAAAGGAGATTAAGGACATCTCTGGTCTTACTCACGGTATTGGCTGGTGCGCACCACAGCAGGGCGCTTGTAAGCTTACCCTAAATGTTAAGGATGGTATCATCGAGGAGGCTTTGGTTGAGACTATCGGTTGCTCTGGTATGACTCACTCAGCAGCTATGGCATCTGAGATTCTCCCAGGTAAGACTATCCTTGAGGCTTTGAACACCGACCTCGTTTGCGACGCTATCAACACTGCTATGCGCGAGTTGTTCAAGCAGATCGTTTATGGTCGTACTCAGTCAGCATTCTCTGAGGGCGGTCTTGTAATCGGTGCATCTTTGGAGGACCTCGGTAAGGGTCTTCGCTCACAGGTAGGTACTATGTTCGGTACTAACGCTAAGGGTACTCGCTACCTCGAGATGGCTGAGGGTTACTGTACTCGTATGGCACTCGATGCTAACGACGAGGTTATCGGCTACGAGTTCGTACACCTTGGCAAGATGATGGACTTCATCAAGAAGGGTATCGAGCCAGCTGAGGCTTTGGAGAAGGCAAAGGGCTCATACGGTCGTTTCAACGACGCTGTTAAGTACATTGACCCCCGTCAGGAGTAAACCACATTGTATAATCGAAAAATAGAGAAAAAAGATATGGCAAATTTATTTGAGAGCTACGAGCGCCGAATCGACCACATCAACGAGGTGCTCGCACAGTACGGAATCAACGGCATCGACGAGGCTAAGGCTATCTGCGACGCCAAGGGCATTGATCCTTACAAGATGT
>JAZQYM010000065.1:0-26983 GCA_045633525.1 Alistipes sp.
CATACCTGATAATCTGTATTTTACAGCACCGCAAAAACAACCATTTAAAAGAGTGCTTTATTAATATGGACAAATTATAGGTCACAAGTACAACATCTTATGGTATAGTTATATTCAGAAAAAGAGAGTTCAAATCACACTATTACGAAAAATTTAGTAATTTTGTAGTCGTGACAGAGAAATTGAGAACAAAATATATCGATATCCACACCCACAATCCGCGAGAGGATGTGCTATCGCCAACGATGGCGGGCATACATCCGTGGCTGGCGGAGAACGCGATGGAACTACCCGACTTTTCGCAGTGCGATATCATTGGCGAAACGGGCTTGGACTATGCGTGCGAAGTGGATAGAGAGGCTCAAAAGAGGCTTTTTAGAGAACATCTTGAGGCAGCGATAAAGGCAAACAAACCCATTGTTTTACACGCAGTTAGAGCGGTTGATGATATATTAAATATTCTCAAGGATTACAGCGCGCTTAGGGGCGTTATCTTTCACGGCTTTATAGGGTCGTGGCAACAGGCGGAGCGATGTATCGAACGAGGATACTATCTATCCTTTGGACCGCGTTCACTCGGCTCGCCAAAGACAAAAGAGGTGATAAGCAAAATGCCACACAATCTGCTCTTTTGCGAGACCGATGCCGAGCACGACAAGGGTAATATCGAGGAGGTTTACCGCGAGGTAGCAGAACTTCGCGGAGTTGATATAGAGGGGCTAATAACGAGTATAGAGGAGAACTACAACACAATTTTCAGGAATGAATAACTGGTTAGAACGCACAGTGTTACTACTTGGAGAAGATAAGTTGAACATACTTAAAAATGCCAACGTCTTAGTCGTTGGCGTGGGTGGCGTAGGTGCATACGCCGCCGAGATGATTGTGCGCTCGGGCGTAGGTCGTATGACCATTGCCGATGCAGACAAGGTATCCGAGACAAATATCAACCGCCAACTTGTAGCACTACACTCTACCGTAGGTCGCGAGAAGTGCGACATACTTGCCGACCGCCTAAAGGATATCAATCCAGAGTTGCAACTCACTGTAGTTAACCGTTTTATAAAGGATGACGAGACCGACACACTGCTCGAGAGCGACAAGTTCGACTATGTTGTTGATGCCATAGATACCCTATCGCCTAAACTTGCCCTTATTAAGGGAGCGTTAGACCGTGGCATCCGCATCGTAAGCTCGATGGGTGCTGGCGCTAAGACCGACCCAACGCTTATGGAGATTAAGGATATCGCCAAAACGCACCACTGTCCGTTGGCTCACATGCTCCGCAAACGCCTACATAAAATTGGTATTAAGCGCGGCTTCTGGGCGGTATTTTCACCCGAGCCAGTGCGCGAAGGTGCAATGATACTATGCGAGGAGCAGAACAAGAAGTCGAATGTGGGCACTATTTCATATATTCCAGCCCTCTTTGGTATCGGTTGCGCCTCAGTGGTAATCAGAGATTTAATTGGAGAATTTAACAATAATAAAACAGAATAGATATGAGTAAAATAGTCTTTTTGGACGAGTATAGTATTGCTGGTCGTAGCCTCGAGAAGATCACCTCTCAGGGCGAGTATAAGGCATACGAGAATACAAAAAAGGAGGATGTAGTTGAGCGTCTTAAGGGGGCAACAATAGCCATTACAAACAAGGTCGTTATCGACGGTGAAGCGATGCGCCAACTACCTGATTTGAAGCTAATTTGTATCGCGGCTACAGGTATGAATAATGTCGACTTGGAGGCTGCAAAGGAGCTTGGCATCGAGGTTAAGAATGCTGTCGGCTACTCTACTATCTCAGTAGCCGAGACTACGATTACCTCAGCCCTTGCCCTTGCGCGTAATGTGGTATATTTCAACGAGTACTTCCACGATGGTCGCTATGCCAAGGCTGACCGCGCCTTTTGCTACGACCGCCACACCTTCCAGGTTAGCGGCAAAAAGTGGGGCATTGTGGGTATGGGCAACATCGGTCGCGAGGTTGCGCGTCTAGCCTCAGCATTTGGCTGCGAGGTGCGCTACTACTCGACCTCGGGCGTAAAGCGCGAGGAGCAGTACCCAGCAATGGAGCTTGAGGAGCTTTTGAAGTGGAGCGATATCGTATCGGTGCACTCACCACTAAACGAGCGCACACGCGGTCTTATTGGCCGTGAGCAGCTACAGCTAATGAAGCCTTCGGCAATGATTATAAATGTAGCACGCGGTGGTATCATCGACGAGGCAGCCCTCGCCGAGGCATTGGACAAGGAGTGGATTGCAGCAGCGGCGCTCGATGTATTCTCTGTAGAGCCACTACGCGAATCTCCACTATATAATATAAAGGATAAGTATCGTCTCCTTGCCTCGCCACACAACGCTTGGTCGGCAGCCGAGGCCATAGATAGACTTATCGAGTGTGTAGCTGAGAATATCCGTGTATGGCTCGCAAAATAGCATCCATACTCCTAAGCATCATTACACTTACACTTTGTGGGGTGGGTAGCACCGAGGCTGCCACCCCCATAAGGTGCGACTCTATATCTCATCGCTTCTCGGTGGAGGTACGACCAGCATACAATATCGTGTCACACTACGCACTTAGAGGCGATGACCCGATAAATAGTGCGGCATCGTTGCATCTGCGCTACGCCTTCTCGTATAACGACAAGAGCGAGATAGGAAAACGCTTTCCTACTGTTTACCAGGGTATAGGCGTTGGCGCATACTCATTCTTTCACCCCGAGGTCACAGGACAGCCTATAGCGCTCTATATCCTGCAAGGTGCCCACATCGCAGACCGCAATGATATCACTCTCGGCTACGAGTGGAACTTCGGTCTATCGTGGCACTGGACTCCTAACGAGGCAATGAACTCGAAGTGGAATATTATGATTAACGTGGCGCTACCCGTAAGCTGGCATATATCGCCAAAGTGGGAGTTTAGTCTCACGCCGGACTTCACACACTTCTCGAGTGGAGACACCTCATTCTCTAATAGCGGAGCAAACCTCTTTGGTGTGCGCGTGGGTGTTACCCGCCACTTCAACGACCATGGCGAGCGAGTAAGAGCAAGGTCATATATCCAACCATCAGAAGAGTTAGAAAACAAAGGATTCAAGGAGCACCTAAGCCACGACTTCATTATCTATGGTGGCTGGCGCGCAGATAGATTTATAGACCACGGCGAGTTTGTTGTTATTGACAGACCTCTCTTCCTTGATGGCATACAGATTCACGAGCTCTACCACCTTAATCGCCACTTCGCCATAGGTGGATCGCTCGATATACAGACGGATAGTAGCCTCAACCTCTACGACCCGCTATTTGACGAGGAGGGCAAGCTAATAAGCTATAAGCACCCATCGCTTATCGGGCAGACGGAGTGCGGCGTATCACTACGCTTTGAGATAACCTCGCCACTCTTTGCTGTAGGTGCAGGCATAGGAGTCAACGTCTTAGGCAAGGGCTACGATATCAGCCGCTTCTATACGCAATACTCATTAAAGCACTTTATCGCTCGCAGGATGTTCATCTTTGTGGGCTACCGCTTCAACTCAACGCAATACACCCACAATATGATGTACGGCTTGGGATTTAGGTTCTAAGCGCTTTAGCATAATTATTTGAGGACAGCTGGGACAACAGGGACAACAGAGAATCCAGAGAATATTTATAAAACTCTGTTTCGTTGTTGTCTCTTTCGTCTCTTCCGTCTCTTTTTTTAAACTGACAACTTAAATGTATGGTGCGCTTCGCGCGGAGATTTATAAAAAGGGCCTGAGGGGCCAAAGGGGGAATTAGTAATTAGTAAAACCCTTTCTGCCGCTTCTGCCCCTTTTGCCCTTTCAGCGTAGCTGTCGCTTGCAAAAGCGAAACAGACACAGACATACAGGGCAGCACAACCCAAATTTCTTGGGAGAAGGGGCATAAATAATTAGTAATTAGTAGAGAGTAATTAGTAATAGTTTCGCGTGTGCCAAGCGACAGATGAACATACAGGGCAGCACGACCCAAATTTCTTGTCAGAAGGGCACACTCAACCGATATTAGCACCACAACCGAATTTCTTGTCAGAAGGGGTCAGGCTTGGCCTCGATAAAGAGAAAGCCCGGATGGGACATACTTGACGTATTTCCCATTCGGGCTTTGGATTGAGAGGTCGAGAATGACCCCTTATCACAAGAAATTAGAAATTACTACTTATTCCAGCGCGCCTTATTCGCCTCCTTCAAATGCTTTGGTCGACCAAAGTTGATTGCCATACCTGCGTAGAGGTTGAGAGACTTAGCATTGCGTGGAAGATAGAGGTCGATACCTGAAACCTGACCAGCATGGATATAGTTAGAATCGATATAGTCGATACCGAGGTAGAAGTTGATAAATGCTGGGTGGAAGTTGATAGCAGCACCGTAGACACCTGGACCCTCGCCATGGATGAAGGTATGTGTTACAGTTGCAGACATCCAGTTTGTTGGACGCAAATTGAGGGATGCAGTAACCTCTGTAAATGGTTCACTGTTCAACACCTTAGTCTGCGAGAAGATACCAAAGGCAATCATATTCTTAAGGATGTTGTACTCAGCACCCATATTGATTTTATAGGTAAGGTTGGTTGGGTAACCCTCGTAAGTGCCACTCTTAAAGATATTGTCGGTGTTAATGAAGGTATCGGAACCATCAAGAGGACGGATAATCTCCTCAGAGCCTGCCTCAGTGAGTGACAAACCAGTGTACTGGAAGCCACCAGTAACCTCACCACCGATATGTGACGTAGGAGCCCACTTAATCATACCGAGGTCTACAATAGCAGCTGAGACCTTAAGGTGGTTGTTAAAGAAGCGTGTCTCAACACCGAAGTCAATAGCAGCACCGAAGTTTCTAAGGTTCTGCTTCATATACTCCATATCGTCAACACAAAGAACATCCGCAAAGGCGATCTCATTACTCTTTGCCAAAGCACGGTTGTCCAATACGATACTATTAGCCTTCCAGTTACCCTGCAACTGAGCAGTAACAGCATCCTCATTGATATCTACATAAAGCTTATCAAACTCTGCATTAATATTTGCCAAGCCGAAGAGAACCTTTGCTTTAACACCCACTGTCAACCAGTCGAAGATTGGGAATGCAGTACCAGCGTATGCCTCGAGATACTCTGTAGAGTTTGCCGAAGTCGAGCCGAGTTCGAAGGTACCAGTACCCAAGGTCTTGATCGCACGGAAGAAGTCTGGAGAGAGTGAAAAATTGCTCTCGCTGCGCAAGTTAAGACCTGCACTCCAAAAAATCTTCTTTGTGTAGAAACCAAGACCCAAGAGGTTTACATTAGCGTTAAGGTTTGTAGTGAGGTTAGATGGAAGATTAGCCATCAGTTCCTCGGTAGTTACAGACTTATGCAAAGCAGTAACATACTGACCATCACGCTTATAGATAAAGTTGTCGAAACACAAGAAGTTTGTGCCAACGTTCAAGTTAATACCCGAGAGACCTGGAATCATTACGTAGCCTCGTGTAGGCACGAGGGCTGGGTTGAACTCCGAGCGGAAATATGAGCCCTCCATAAAGTAGGAGGTACGCGACTGGGCGTTAGCCGTATTAACTCCCATAAGCGCAAATGCCGCAACTAATAGAACAGCTATCTTTTTCATAATACTTACTTTCATTTTTGAAATTCTACTTACTCTAAGCTTATCACTTATTTAGGAATTAACTTATTACAACTTACCAAGATCTACGGTGATACCACCATCGATTTCAAGTTTCAACTCAGCAGCGATATACTGGTCATCACGTAGTGCCACCACAGTACCATCCTCAGCTGAGCTACGGGCCTCAACCTTAAGACCTACTGAGGCGATGTCGGCGAGCTCCTTAAGCGAGCCATTCTCGTCAGCAAGGTCGAACTGCAAGCGGAGTGTACTCTTCTCAGATGTTACGCCATCGGCAGAACCCTTTACAACATTACCACCCTCGGCAAAACCAATCTTTGTAGGTAGCTCTGCGCCATCCTTATCGTATAGCGTTGTCAATACCTCAAGCTCCAAAGGTAGTGTTGTCTCGAACTCCATAATAAGGGCGAGGTCACCAACCTTAATACCATCTGTAGCAGCTACATCAGCAAGTGGAGACTTACCAGCCTCATCCAAGATAGGCTCGTTATGCTCGAACGAGATGCTTAGCTGGTCGTCGAATGCAAATGGAAGACTAATAGACGCGCCATAAGCGAACTCCAAGTTCTCGATATCGCCCAAGTGGAGTGTGATAGGCTCCTCTGGCAAACCGAACTCAGCAGTTAACTTGATATTATCTGGCATAGGTGAGCTAATTAGATTATCAATATTGCAAGCTACGAATGTATAACCCTCCTCTGCTGGGAACTCATCTCGGCGAGACTCCTTAGCTAATACAATCTTTGTTGTTGTAGCCTCAACCTCACCTGTAGCCTCGTTTTTCTTTGCACCAGCGATTGGAGCGTTGAAGTCTATCTTCTTTGTCTCCATAGCCTCCTCGCCAACATAAGGAACGAGTACGGCATTGATGTAAGCATCGATAGAGAGAGGGTTAGAGATTGTAACCATAAGCACTGGTGATAGACCTGAGCCACCAATCTCAACTGGGAGCTCTCCAGAGATACCACTAAGGTCAATCTCCTCCTCGATAGCCTCCTTGAAATTAACCTGAGCTGTTACAGACTCAAAGCCCATAGACGACTCACCGATACCAACCTGAACCTCGATATTGCTACCGCCCTCAGGAAGGAAGCCGTTAATGCTAATAGGAGTCTCATCGGTAAAGTGAACTCGACCCGATGGGCTGAACTCGATAACAATAGGACCACCCTCTGATGTCATCTCGCTAAGATCGATAGCATCGAAGAGGATATTTAGCTCTTTGTTAATTGCGCCGATTGTAGTCGACAAGATATGTGTCTCGGTATTATATGTATAACCCTCATTCTCCTTAATCTGAAGGCAAGCAGGCATCTCCAAATCAAGAGATACTGCATCGCCAAGCCAGTCAAGGTTATTTGCGAAAAGCACAATCTTAGAGTCATCTGTTAGCTCAACGCGGTCGATACTCTTAATCTGCTCTGGGAGCTGGTCAATCTCGATATTGAAGCCCTCAGCACCCTCGCCACCAAACTCAAAGTTAAACAAATCGACACTGCTATCGAATACCACCTCAGCGTCTGCAAGAGCGAAGTTAGACTCGATTGTAATCTCTGGCATAAGAATACCTCCATTACCATCAAGAAGAACCTTACCAGCCTGCATATCCAACTCAAAGTCGATATCGAAGATCATACTTGGGTTAATAACAACTGAACGATCCTGTGTAGGCTCGCTATCAATAGCTGCGATATAGATATCGAAACCGATGCTCTCATCCTCAGCCTTAATATCGCTCTCGATAGTATAGACGTTGTAATCGCCCTCTTCTGTAGGTGTAACTTTCTGATTTGCGCTATTCTTGACAATCAAAGCCGCCTTCGACTTCAAGATAAAGTGGAAATGACCACCACCATTAATACCTGCAAAGCCATTCAAATCCAAATGAACACCAAATGGAGCGCCATCGTGTCCCTCTACCGGGCTATCGAAAATCACCCTATTGAGGCTCTTAATCTGCGTTGGAAGGTCGAACTTAATCTCATCAATCTCCACCTCCTCGCTAAGCTCTTTTGCAAACTTACGCTGATCCTCTGGAATGTAATTAAACATATAAGAGTTTATCTCAAGCTCTGTTGCACCAGCTCCAACACTCTGCAACAACGTCTTGAAAGAGTCACCAAGAGGGAGGTCAAGACCAAAAGTCTGCTTGACACCAGCACCATAGTTGCTGAAATCTAACGATGGAAGGTCGATGTTGAACGATGACGAGCTTGCTGCGATATCGAAAGATGTTGGCAACTCAAAATCATCAGCAGATACGCTTGTTGTTTCGAGCTCATAGAAGAACTCGTACGAACCATCCTCGTTCTTAATAATACCCTCTGGCAACTCAGTCTCTGAGCCCAACAAACTTCCGAGAGTCTGCTTCTCTACAGAGCCGAGAGGCAAGATAGTCTTACCGTCAAAGAGAGAGACCTCCTTAGAAACCTT
The DNA here is from genome assembly GCA_045633525.1 of Alistipes sp. Classification (GTDB taxonomy): domain Bacteria; phylum Bacteroidota; class Bacteroidia; order Bacteroidales; family Rikenellaceae; genus Alistipes. Next base: position 8,081 of record JAZQYM010000065.1, read on the forward strand.
GTCAACCGAGAATTCCTCGTCAACGCAGGCTACAGCTACGATAGCGCAAACCACCGCCATGCAGCGATAAGCATAATTTTTTAGTTTCATATATTACAGTTTTAATTTTTATTTGCTAAACTAAAGTGATTGTAAGGCAAACATACAAAAAATTTGTCAAACTCCCAAATAATATCACAAACATTTCGACCCTCAAAACCCTATTAGGCAGCAACACCAACAAATAGTTGCTTATAAGCCATATTTTTGCGATTAAATTTATAATTTAAGGATGCAAAAATCCACCCATAATGGAGATACTTCTATAGAATTTTATTCTCAAGATTAGGAATAGTAAAAGACAAAAAAAGAGGTCACCTTCTCGGACGACCTCAATTCTCTTAAGCTGACAACGACTACTCGTTTGCCTTCTTAACAACACGACGCTCCTTGATACGAGCCTTCTTACCTGTAAGATCACGCAAGTAGTAGATACGTGCACGACGTACAACACCATACTTGTTAACCTCGATCTTGTCGATGTGTGGTGAGTAAAGTGGGAAGATACGCTCTACACCTACACCGTTAGACACCTTACGGATGGTGAACATCTTAGTACGGCCTGAACCCTTAATCTGGATAACTACACCGCGGAAGCTCTGCAAACGCTCCTTGTTACCCTCTACAATACGATAAGTTACGGTGATTGTATCACCTGCGCCGAACTGAGGTACATCGTTCTCACCCTTAGTCCACATCTGCTCGTTTACGAGTCTGATCAACTGATCCTTGTTCATTGTTGCAACAAAAATTAAATGTTTATCGTTCAACATTATCGCTGCAGCTACTCTACCATAACACCACCCTCGATGCTAATCCTTGTATCGCTACAAACTGAGTCTCTGCCCTATATAAGAGGTTGATACGGGCTGCAAAGATAGATAAAATTATTTATTCTGCAAACTTATTTACCAAATATCAACGCTTTAGATACTACAAATAGGAGATTGCAGGCAGCGAACACATCGCTGGAATATCTCCATCCACCGACTCCACTGCAAAGACTGCAACCATATACCTCGAGCCTCCACTAAGCGCAAGGTTGAATGAGCGATTGCCAACATAACAGTTGCTCTTTAAGAAGGCTTCAACGCCAACTCCACTCTGGATAGCTTGACGAGCACGCTTGTAAAAATCATCACCCATAGCACGGATAGTGTACTCGTTAACATTCTCACCCTGAGGTATATAGTACACCGAAGAATCTGGGAATATGCTAACGTAGTAGTATCCACTCCAGTTCACTGGCGAGACTACAATATTTGCCGCTCCCGACGAGGTTATCTGCGACGAAATGTTGAACGTCACATCGCGCATAGTAGACATAGGAAGAGTCACCGAAACTGAGTGCAACGGTATTGTAACACTATACTCATTATCGTTGAGCTCTATACCGTAGGCGTATGCGAGGTAAGTTCCACCAGCTTTCATTCCCGAAAAATTGCGAGTTACGGTCGTAGTAAAGACTGGTTTTGGGCTTGCCGCCGCCTCCAAAAGATACTGCAACGTGATATCATACTGCGCAGCAATAGCCTTATAGTTCGCCATCTCAGCCTCGATAAATTGATCCATATCTGAGATACCCGACTGTGTAAAGTACGTCTTGTCGATTATGTTTGCCATAAACATCTGACCGCTCTGCTTAGGGATATATCTCACCGAACATGAAGAAGAGGTTACATTGCTAACCTCGAAGCTAAAGAGGTTAAGCACCTGCTCATCCTGCACCACTGGCACCTTAATGGACTTAGCCATACCCTTGTAGCTTATCGTCACAAAGCCAAAGCGCTCCTCACTGATATCACTTGGGGTCACAGTAAGCATTATTGAGGAGTTTGTAATCTCCTTAACGATTATCCACGCCACATTACTTTTAACCTCGAGACGAGCACCCGCACGAGGATTCTTCACACCGTAGTAGATTGGTATATCGCCACCGTCACCAGTAACATTCAACTCATAGATATCGAGCGTTACAATAGCCTCCTCGGTAGGTGTTTGCTCCATCTCACAACCTGCTAATAGCAGCGACACCACACTACATAGAAGAGTTAGAAGAGTTTTAATTCGTGACATATTTCAACTTTTATTTTTCAAATAAACATCTTTGCGCCGCAAAGATAACGCTTTTTTTATATCTTGAGGTTAACCTATTGCTTTTTAGAATAAAAAACCTAACTTTGTGGATTATTGTGAGGTTATGTTTGACGTAGAACGCATATTTAATATAGAGACTGAGGAGCAATTCGAAAGCTGCGCCCTCGATTTGTTCCGCTACCAAGCCGAGCACTGCGAACCTTATCGCAGATACTTAGAGTTGATGGCTATCGACCCTGCGGATATTACACGCGTGGAGGATATTCCATTTCTCCCTATCGAGCTATTCAAAAGTAGCGATGTATATTGTGGCGAGGGCGAGCCAGAGATTATCTTTACCTCGAGCAACACTGGCTCTACTGTGCCATCGCGCCATATCATGGCATCGTTGGCACTCTACCGCAAGGCATTTACTCTCGCCTTTGAGCAGTTCTACGGAGTACCCGAGACGTGGAGCATCTACGGTCTTCTTCCAAACTATCTCGAGAGAGAGGGTTCGTCGTTAGTGTATATGGTCGACACCCTCATAAAACGTTGTGGCTCGGGAGGCTTCTACCTCAACAATTATGAGCAACTTATACACGACATAGAACAGGACCCAAAGCCTAAAATTCTGCTTGGCGTAAGCTACGCCCTTTGGGATGTAGCCGAGCAGTATGCGCCAAAACTCGAGAATACGATAATAATGGAGACTGGCGGTATGAAGGGACGACGCAAGGAGCTCTCGAAGAGCGAGCTACATAATATCCTTTGCGAGGGCTTCGGTGTGGAGACAATACACTCGGAATATGGTATGGCAGAGCTAACCTCGCAGGCATACTCTAAGGGTGGCGGTCTATTCTACACACCACGCTGGATGAGGGTCTTGGTGCGCGATGTAAACGACCCATTCGACCACACACCAAATGGTATGCGTGGCGGCATTGACATCATCGATCTTGCCAACGTATCGTCCTGCGCCTTTATCCAGACTCAGGACATAGGTCGTGTTCAGAACGACGGAGGTTTTATTATCGAGGGACGCATTGCTGGAAGCGATATTCGCGGCTGCAACCTACTAATTCACAATATGTAATGAAGTACAATAGTGATATACTACGACATCTGCACGGAGAGCTAAAAGAGACTCTTCGCGAGGTGGTACGCGTGTGTAAGGTTGCAGATATACCATACTTTATACAGGGCGGCACAGCTATCGGAAGCCACTTCTTCGACGATATAGTACCTTGGGATGACGATATCGACCTCGGTATGACGCGCGAGAACTACGAGCGTTTCCTTAAAGAGGCACCAGCATTGCTCGATAAGCAATATGTGTTGCAAGAGTTTACCACTGAGCCCGACACACCATTCTACTTTGCCAAGGTGCGCAAGGTGGGAACGCGCTTTGTGGAGAGCGAGTGGGTAGGACTACCTATTGCCGAGGGTGTATATATCGACATCTTCCCCTACGACCTAATCCCCGACGACGAGGCTCTTGCCCGCCGTCAGCGCCGACGCGTAGGCTTCTGGATAAACTGCTTTATGGCAAAGAGCGTATGGCTCTGGCGCTGGCTCGGTAAGGCTAACAATGGTGTGGTCTTTCCAAAGAGCTTTATTTCGTGCTTGGCTATTCGCACAGTGAGTACAATGTTATCCAAGAAACGCATATATAACATTCTAAATAAGGAACTTACACGACACAACAACACCTCAGCATCGCGCTACAACATAGTGCGAATGCCAAAGGATATGATCACCGTGGAGGCTATTGCCAACCTCGAGCCACGCAAGTTTGGCGATTTGGAGGTAATGGCTCCTTCCAACTTAGAGGCATATCTTCGCAGCCACTATGGCGACATCCAGAAGTGGTTGCCCGAGGACAAGCGCCTAAACCACGCCCCAGAGGTATTGTGGTTTGGTCACGGCATCAAGAGTCGAGCGTCGGAAAATATAAGCGTTGTCATACCTTTGTATAATAAGGAGGCGGAGGTTGAGCGTGCTCTTACTTCAGTCGTGGAGCAGAGCCTTGCTGTAGGCGAGATTATCGTTGTCAACGACGGCTCAACGGATAACTCCGAGGCTGTGGTGCAGGAGTTTATCAAGCGCCATCCCGACACGAATATTAGGGTTATCAACCAAGAGAATAGTGGTGTCAGCGCCGCCCGCAATAGAGGTATTAGCGAGGCTATGGGTGAGTACGTTGCCCTTTTGGATGCCGACGACTGGTGGCTATCGAACTATATTGCCGAGGTCTGCCGACTTATGGAGTACTTCCCCGACTGCGATGCCTACTCAACGGCGTTTAATGTGGTAAATGGAGTAAGTCATTCGCGCGCAGCAGTACCCACAACTGAGGGTTATATCTCACCAGCAGATGAGGCACTTATGGGCCGCTACCCGATCATACCATCAACAGCTACACTACGTCGTAGCACCGTGCTCAACTGCGGTGGCTTCCCCGAGGGTATGCGCATAGGCGAGGACCAGTGGCTCTGGGTGAGGATGATACAAAATGGGGCGCAGTTTGCATACTCGCCAACCTCTTTGGTACGCTACTCACGCACAGCATCCAACCGCTCTGCCTCGATATATCGCGCCGAGGAGTGTGCACTCTCCATCGCCGAGCTCTACGACCCTAAGCAGAGCGAAGCGCTAAACGAATATATCGCCCGCATAGGCATTGGCAAGGCTATTACGCAGTCGGTACGCGGTGGCACGGAGGATGCAAAAAAGGCGATTAGAGCATTTGGATACACCAAACTCTCTAAACGCCAACTATCACGTCTTAAGCTACTTAATCGTCTACCAGCGTCGTTACGCCCAGCCCTTAACGGACTCTACGCCACATTAGCCTGGGCTATCAAGCGCCGCGGACTATAACAAACTGAAATGTGAAAAGTAAAAAGTTAAAAGTTCGGAGCAAGCCCCATTATCCCCAGTGTACACAGTTTACCCAGCATACTCAAAAAAACACCCTGGGGGTATTAAAAATAATACCCGCGTTACAATAATGTTACGCCATAATAAAACAACAAACGGAGAACAACTACATTTTGTCCTCCGTCTATTACACTATCACAATATTACTATATCTCTACCAAGTGATTCTTAATTGCGTAAACCACAAGGTTTGCGGTATTTTTGCATCCTGTCTTCTCGAGGATATTGGCGCGGTGCTTATCCACCGTGCGCTTCGAGATAAAGAGTTTGTCAGCAATCTCATGATTCGAGAGACCTCCGCACACCTCAACCAAGATCTCAATCTCGCGCTCCGAGAGCGAGTCCTCATCGTCGATCGTTGGCGATTCGATTCGGCTCATATTACGCACCAACGAGCCATACAATATAGCACTGAAGTAGTTATCGCCCGCCATAACAGCATCCACCGCAGCGTAGACCTCCTCGATATCTGAGTCCTTAAGCAGGAAACCTGAGGCACCACTCTGCACCATAAGCGAGTAGTAGTGATCGTCGCCAAACATCGATAGCGTGATAACACGCATATCGGGCTTAAGCTTAAGTGCCTGGCGTGTGGTCTCGGCACCATCCATCACAGGCATAGCGATATCCATAAATACCACATCAACATCCAACTCAGGGAGTAGTTTCAAGAACTCCATACCACTGCCTACATCTGCGACAATTTTGAAGTCATCGCGCTGTGAAAGAAGTCCCTTTAGACCTGTACGAAAGAGTGTGTGGTCATCCACAAGTGCTATCTTAACCTCTCTTTTTTCCATTTCTTCTTCTTTTAATATTTTCGCCTAAACTACGAAGCTCCTTAATATCGCTTGGGGTAAGGTGGAGATTTGCGCCATTTGGCGATACAGCAATCCTTGCACTCATACCATTACCCTCGCTACTCTCAATCTCGCACTTACCATTCAACGACGAGATGCGTGAGCGAATATTCGACAAGCCCAAGCCACTGCTCTCCTCCTCGCTATATTTAAAGCCCTTACCGTTATCGCTATAGTTAATCACAAGCATATCATCCTGCTGGCCCAACAAAACCGATATCTCGGTAGCATCGGCGTGCTTCAACGAGTTATTTATAAGCTCACACGTTACGCGGTAGAGTATAACCTCTATATTCGAGTCGAAACGCTCATCTTTAAGTGTCGTCTTAAACTTGATATTTGTATCGCGCACCGCACCCAAACGGTCAACAAAGTGTTTTATACCGCGCGCCAAGCCGAAGTCGTTGAGAATATGTGGCGAGAGGTTGTTTGAAATCTCGCGCAGAGAGCGTATCGCCTCGTCGATAACCGCCGAGGTGTTGTGCAAAATCTCTCGCTCGCTATCGCTAAGGTTGGCACGATTGAGTGCCGATAGCGACATCTTCGACGAAGAGAGCAAGGGGCCTAAGCCATCGTGCAACTCACGCGAAAAGGAGGCTCGGCTACGCTCCTCAGTCCTTAGAAGCGCTGTCATAAACCTATTCTCGAGCATCTGACGATGCTTAGCCATACGGTCGACGTGCTTAACGAGTAAATGCGCACATACAACACATATCGAGAAACTTAGCGAGACAATGATACCCACCCATGCGCGCGCCAAATCCGAGACATCAACACCTCGAAAGATGTTGAACTGCATGATATGGTCTACGCAGAGTAACGATAGAGATATGATACAGCATACCCACAGTGCCTTAAACTTAGTCTTATTGACCAAGTGCAACGAAATGGCAATAGCCACCACCTGCATCACAATAGAGACGAGTATCAGTACTTCAACGCCACGCATAGCACTACTTAATTACGCCTTGCAAGTTTTTTAGTTGTACGTAGTCGGTCATATCGACCTGCACAGGCACAACCGCAACATACCTATTAGCCAAAGCCCACTCATCGCTATCCGTAGCCTCAGGCTCGGCATTCTGGAATGCTCCCGTAAGCCAGAAGTACTTGCGACCATGAGGATCCTCACGCTCGTAGAACTCCTCACGCCAGAAGCCACGTGTCTGACGACAGAGGCGCACACCCTTAATCTCCTCAACGCCACAGCGAGGAACATTAACATTCAAGCACAAAGGACGTGGAAGGCTATCGGCCGCCTCAAGCACCGAGCTAATAACCTCCCTGCCATACTTCACCGCACCCTCAAAGTCGGCATCGGCATCGTGGTCGTCCAACGAGAGGCCAATGGATGGCACGCCATAGAAGCTACCCTCGATAGCAGCGCCCATAGTACCCGAGTACATAACATTCACCGCAGCATTCGATCCATGATTGATACCCGAAAGCACCAAATCAACCCTTCTATCTACAAAGAGGTGGTCAAAGGCAAATTTGGCACAATCTACAGGTGTACCCGAAAAGGCATAAATCTCAACACCCTCGCTCTGCTCCACAGGGCGGAGGAAGAGTGGCGAGTTAATCGTGATAGCCTGACTCATACCGCTCTGCACACGGTCTGGAGCGATGGCGATGACATCGCCGAACTCACGAGCGAGATTTACCGCTGCACGAAAGCCCTTAGAAAGATAGCTATCGTCGTTAGTAAGAAATATCAATGGTCGTTTCTTCATTATATCCAATTGTTAATAGGCAGTTTATGAGTAGATATCATTCTCCGAGGTAGAGGCATCAAGGCGTATTGCAATCATTAACAGCAGTGTGAACGCTACAAACGAAGAACCTCCATAACTCATCAACGGCAGCGGGATACCCATTACTGGCATAAGACCAATGGTCATACCCATATTTACCATTACGTGAATAAGTATTATCGCCGCCACGGAGTAACAGTAGACACGCCCAAATGGCTCTTTTATTCGCTCTCCCATCTTCATAAGCCGCAGCATAAGACCTATATAGAGCGCCACAACAACGAAGCATCCCACAAAACCCCACTCCTCGCCTACGATACAGAAGATAAAATCGGTATGCTTCTCAGGCACATAGTCATACTTGATCTGCGTACCCTCCATAAAACCCTTGCCCCACATACCGCCTGAGCCAATGGCAATCTCCGACTGATTTACGTTATATCCCGTATTCTTAAGATCCTCAACCAAGCCTACAAAGGTGAGTATTCGGTTCTTCTGATGAGGCTCGAGCTTCGAGAAGAGAAAGTCGGTTGTAGGCACGAAGATCATCGCATAGATAAACATCAATATCGGCCATAGAAGCGCCAACGTGCGTGTCTTGAATGCCACAACTACAAGCACCACCGCCGCAATACTGCAAGCAATCATCAACGAGGCATAGCCACTAAGTGGCGTTAGCACCGCCAAGAGCAGTGCCACCAAGAATACCGCAGCAATAAAACGCAGATGACCTGCAACCTCACCAACGTGCAACATATTATACCCCACAAAGGCAATAAGAAGCACCACAAATATCACCACCGGCGAGAACATCATCGAGGCTATAAAGAGCACAAGAGTGAAAATTATCGGGAAGTAAACATACTTAGTAAGACCCTCACGATAGAGAACAAATAAGAATGCTCCCAAAACCAAACCCGAACCAGTATCGTTCTGCAATACGATGATACCAAATGGGATAAGTATTATGGCAGCGACCTTGACAAGGTCAATAAATCGATTGATATTAAAGGCATAGTCGCTCATAACACGCGCCATCATCAGCGCCGTGGCAATCTTCACAAACTCCACTGGTTGCAAGCGAACACCGCCAAACTCGAACCACGCCTTAGCACCATTAACCTCCTTACCAAACATCAACACCGCTAACAACAATAATATACCAAAACAGTAGGCTGGATAAGCAAACATGTGGAATAGTCGTCGTTCAAGGAGCAAGACCACCGTAGCCATAACCCACGATGCTCCAATCCACACAAACTGCTTAACGTAGTTATGCGATGCCGAAAAGAAATTTGTTGTATCTGGCTCAAACGATGCCGAGGTAATACATAGCAGACCACATATCGATATAGCGATATAGATGCCCAAGGCTACCATATCGACATTGCCAAAGAGCGAGCGACTACTACCACGACCACTATTACTATACTCTGATAACATAGACTCTACTTTTTGTTTTTACGTTTCTCGTCGTAACGTTGCTGCTTCAGATCATAGTTACGAGCATACTTAGGCTGGAAGTTCAAGACATCCTCCACCATCTGTGGTCGCATAATGGTATCCGTAAGATACAACTCCTCGATAAGCGAGGCTATAGGCAACGCAATAGAGGCACCGAAGCCACCATGCTCAACATAGACCGAGATAGCAATCTTTGGATTATCCTTTGGCGCGAACGATAGGAAGGTAGAGTGGTCTGCACCACCTGAGTTCTCGGCTGTACCAGTCTTACCGCATACATCCCAACCCTCAAGACGCGCCTTGCCCGATGTACCTGCGACATTAACACCTCGCCACATACCCTCAACAATAGGCACGAAATTTATCGAGTCCACCATCGTATAGTGTCGCTCGTAGTACTTTTTATCTATCGAATCGCGACCCTCGATATGCTTAATCATGTGCGGAATATAGTAGTAACCACGATTGGCAACAATAGCAGCAAGGTTTGCCATCTGCAATGGCGTACAACCCAACTCTCCCTGACCAATAGCACAAGAGAGCACCGTACCCCAGTTCCAACTACCATTATAGACCCTATCGTAATGCTCAGGCGATGGCACAAAACCACTACCCTCACCATAGAGGTCGGTACCCAACTGACGACCAAAGCCAAAGCTCTGAACATACTCGTTCCAAACACGAACACCCTCCTTTACAGAGCCATACTTCGAGTTGGTAATCATATCTCGGAAAACGTAGCAGAAGTAGGCATTGCACGAGTGTGCCACAGCATCGCGCAAGTCGAGTGGAGAGCTATGAGCATGGCACGCCATCTTACGTCTACCGTAGCTATAACCCATATCGCAAGGGTACTTCTGTGTTTGGCGCAACACACCCTCCTGCAAGCCTATAAGACCTTGCACCAACTTAAAGGTTGAGCCTGGCAGATACCTCGCCTTAACCGCACGGTTAAACTGTGGCTGGCGCTGATTATGGAGCATAGCCGCATAGTTGTTATTACGATTACGACCCACCATCAAATCGGGGTTATAGGTTGGAGAGGATACCATAACAAGGATCTCTCCTGTGGCTGGCTCAATCGCAACCACAGCACCAATCTTACCCTCCATAAGCTCCTCGGCAAACTCCTGCAAACGAGCGTCGATAGTAGATGTTAGCTGCGCACCCTTAACCGGAAGGATATCATCGTAACCATTATTATATGAGCCCTGTACAGCACCGTGTGAGTCATAAATACGGTAGCTAACACCCTTCTCGCCACGCAACAGCGTCTCGTATGCCGACTCTACGCCACCAACACCAATGTAGTCTCCAACATCGTAGTAATCCCACTTATCGACCTGCTCCTGCGTAACCTCGCTAACATAGCCAAGCAAGTTACCTCCGCACTTACGAGGATACTCTCGGGCAGTACGGAAACGGGTGTGGAAACCCACAAAATTGCCCTCATCAAGCAGAAGCTTATTCTCCTGTGAGAGGTAGTTAGTCACAAGTATCTCTGCACGAGGACTCTGGCGAGCCTTCGTTAACTGCTTCTCCAAATACTCTGGAGTAATCTCAAGGATTGTCGCCAAACGCGCGGTATCGAAACCCTCCTTTGGCACCTCACGATGTACTACCAATACATCGTAGCACACGCGACTCTTAACCAAATACTCACCTCTACGGTCCAACACCTCACCTCGCATAGGGTACTCTATCTCGGTACGCACAATATTGTTCGTAGCCTTGATATCGTACTCATCAGAGAGTATCTGCATCGAAAATAGACGAATGAGTATGATAGCACCTACAGCAAGCACTATCAGACGCAACATCCTATATCTCTTTAAATCGCTATTCATTATCTAACTACCCTTTTAAGAAATAGACGCACAATTGGCAATGCAAGGAGCACAGATAGTATTGTGCTACAGATTATTGTTGCGATAAGCTGCCACATACCAACCGTTGATAATGCCTCCAACATAAAGAACATCGCGTTGTAAACAAGCAACATAGCACCCACATATATCATCACCTGACGCAGTGGCATACGCGAAAGTAACGAAGTCTGGTCGCCAGCCTCAACACTACGACGAGTAGTAAGAAACAATGCCCAATTACGCGTAACAGCGATAGGCAACAAGGTCGATGTATATAGACCAGCTCCACCCAACGACATATCCATAAATACACCCAATGCCGATGCCGCCAATATAACCCATATCTTCTGCCACTCGAATGGTAACAATAGGATTATAAGAGGAAATATCATAGGTCGTAGCCATAGGGCTATCGAGATTTCGTCAAGGATAAATATCTGGACAAAGAGCAGTGCAAGTGTCAACCAAAAATATAATATGCTCTTAAACATCTCTATTCTATACTTTTATAAATTATCTATTCGATGCGCAGTAGCAACATCCCCGCTATAGAGAGTCTTTGCGCGCGAACATCTTTTATTTGTTATCTCCCACCTGCTTATGAAGCTCCTCAAGCTCACCAAAGTGGACATTCTCCACGATTAGTACATTATACAACATACTCATCTTCGCAGCAATGGAAATGGTTGCTGTATATGCTGTCTGTGTGTTGTTGAGTTTAAAGTCCTCGATATGACCAATTAGGACACCCTCTGGCAGACGCTCCGAGCGCACCTCTACAGCCATACCCTTCTCAGGCTCAGAGTAGACCGAGAGATCCATCGCCTGCATCTCATACTTAGATGTACCATCCCAGCCTATCACACACACATTGCCATTATCTACAAGGCAACCACCCGTATTAAACTGAGTATTCAGCATCGACTGCACTATAGAGTAGTGCTCTGTGCATGAGAGTACATAACCCACAAGCTCGTTGTTAGGAGTCACCACACCCATATCCTTCGCGACGCCATCGAGCGAACCACGGTCGAGAACAATATAATTCTGCGGACGATTTGTTGTCATCGATACCACACATGCCGCACGATACTTAAAACGACTATCCTCGCTGCTAAACTCAACATCATCCTCAGTTCGCTCAAAGGCCTCGAGGCTTGCTGTAAGCTCAGCAATGCGCTCGGTAAGCTCACGATTCTCGGTATCAAGCGAGAAGTAGTGACCGATATCCGTAATCGTACCACTGATAGTAGCTCCTACAGCTGTGGTACGCGCAAGTATCTTAGCCTCAGTATATGGTGAGGATGTGGCATACGTAAATAGTGCTATACCCTCCAACAATAGGAAGATAACAGGCACATAGATACGCTTTATAAATTCGAGTAATCTATACATTATCTTGTTTAGAAAGAGGCTGTCTAACAACCATTTGCCGACAGCCCCTCTTTTAAAGTTCCTTTACAACCCAACATCTAAGGAGTTGCACCTATATATAATAAGCCTCGTGGCCCGATATGCAACAACCCACAAACTACTTCTCGCCACCCATTAGGAATGAGAAGTTGCCGATATTCTTAAGTGCGATGCAGGTACCACGAGCAATAGCGCGTAGTGGATCCTCTGCAACGTGCACTGGCAAACCAGACTTCTTCGACAAACGCTGGTCGAGACCCTTGATAAGCGCACCACCACCGGCAAGGTAGATACCATTCTTCACAACATCAGAGTACAACTCTGGTGGCATCTCCTCGAGCACCTCCATAAGAGCATTGTCAAGCTTCACAAGCGACTTGTCAAGTGCGTAGGCAATCTCACTATAGTTCAACGTTACGGTCTGAGGCAAGTTGGTAAGCATATTCGAACCAGTGAAGATATAATCCTCTGGCTCATTCTCCAACTCTGGCACCGCAGCACCGATAGCACACTTGATATCCTCCGCTGTACGCTCACCAATACGGATGCCGTGCTGCTGGCGGATATAGTTCTGAATATCGTTGGTAAAGACATCACCCGCTACGTTGATAGACTTTGAACATACGATACCACCGAGTGAGATACAAGCGATCTCCGATGTACCACCACCAATATCGATGATAAGGTTACCCTCTGGAGCCTCTACATCGAGACCTGCACCAAGCGCTGCCGCCATAGGCTCGAAGATAAGGTAGATCTCACGACCACCAGCATGCTGAGCAGAGTCGCGCACCGCACGAATCTCGACGTTTGTAGAGCCTGAAGGGATACAGATCATCATACGCAACGATGGCGCAAACATACCACGTGTAGCACCCACCTTCTTGATAAGACCGCGAAGCATAAGCTCCGTAGCCTCGAAGTCGGCGATAACGCCATCCTTCAAAGGACGAATGGTGCGGATGTTAGAGTGAGTCTTACCATCCATTAATCGCGCCTTGTGACCAATAGCCATAAGGTCACCTGTCTTGATGCTTAGAGCCACGATAGATGGCTCATCAACTACAACCTTACCGTTGTGCATAATCAGCGTATTGGCTGTACCAAGGTCAATTGCCAACTCCTGATTGAGCGAAAATATTCCCATATATCTAATTTTATTATTTCAACACCACTCTTCGACCCATAAAAACCCGATTTTTCATCATCAAGTCGCAAGAAAAATGCATCCTACGCACTTTTCATCACCAAGGTCTGAACTCGTTGTAATCCAACATCTTAACTCGCCATCAGCCAAAACATTGCAATACTACTTTGCAAAGATAGGAAAAAGATATGGACAATTTGCAAGAGTTTTCACATTTTTTTTGTTAATTTTGTGAATAAATTTTTGCTTATGGATACAAACAAGACCCCCAAATGTGCCGTACTGGGCTATGGCAGTTGGGCCACAGCAATTGTAAAAACGCTTACTATTAACCACCACCACGTAGATTGGTTGGTGCTAAATGAAGATATTCGTGAGGCGCTATTAACCCGTAGCCGCAACCCTAAGTACCTCCCTTGGTGCTATATCGACCGTGACTTCTTTACCCCTTCTGCAGATATCAACGAGGTTGTGCGTAATGCCGATATCGTGATTCTTGCTATGCCATCTGCATTCTTCAAGAAGTTCCTCGAGCCATTGACCGAGAGCCTTCAAAATAAGATTGTCGTATCGGCAGTTAAGGGTATCATCCCTGGCGACTACCTCACTATCGTCGAGCACATGAACCGCTACTACGACGTACCTATGCAAAACTTGGCAGTAGTTACAGGCCCTTCGCACGCCGAGGAGGTGGGACAGTGCCAGCTATCGTACCTCACCGTAGCATCGGAGGATAACAACACCGCTGAGACTGTGCGTAGTGTTCTTGCCAACGAGTACTTCCGTTGCAGCATCTCAAACGATGTTCTTGGTGTGGAGGTAGCGGCTATTATGAAGAATGTCTACGCCTTGGCTGTAGGTATCGCTGTAGGCTTGCGCTTCGGCGACAACTTCCTTGCAGTGCTTATCTCATGTTGTGCTGGCGAGATGCGTCGCTTTATCAACGAGGCGGTGCCTATCGAGGAGCGCGATATCAACTCAGCAGCCTATATGGGTGACCTGCTTGTTACCTGCTACTCGCCACTAAGCCGTAACCGCCGTTTGGGAACGCTTCTTGGCAAAGGCTGTTCGGTAAAGAGCGCACTTAACGAGATGACAATGGTTGCAGAGGGATACTACGCTGCAGAGTGTATCCGTCGCAGCTCAATGCGTCGTAATATTGAAATGCCTATTGCAGATATGGTGTGGGAGGTGCTCTACAATCACGCTTCAGCGCGTGAGGCTATGCAGGCTCTTACACAGATTTTACATTAAAATATTATAGAAGACTATATGGAGTTAATCAAGTTTAATGCTGCGCATTCAGGCGTTGCTATCACTGCTGAGATGCAGGCTGAGGCTGCGCGCGCTAATGCGCTCCTACACTCTGGTGAGGGTGCGGGCAACGATTTTTTGGGTTGGGTAAACCTTCCTTCATCTATTACAGATGACGAGATTAGAGAGATTAAGAGTGTAGCCCAGAAGCTACGTGAGCGTGCGGAGGTAGTTATTTGTATCGGTATCGGTGGCTCGTATCTTGGTGCTAAGGCGGTATTGGAGGCTATGTCAAATTCATTTGAGAGCCTTAAGAAGCGCCACGACAACCCTACGGTTGTGTTTGCTGGCGAGAATATCTCTGAGGACTACACATACGAGTTGATGGATGCCGTTAAGGATTACTCTATCGCAGCTATCGTAATCTCTAAGTCTGGTACTACAACCGAGCCAGCTATCGCCTTCCGCCTTATCAAGGCAGAAATTGAGAAGCGCTATGGCAAGACTGAGGCTGCAGAGCGCATCGTAGCTATCACAGACAAGGCTCGTGGTGCACTCAAGACCCTCGCAACACAGGAGGGTTACCCTACATTCGTTATCGAGGACAATGTTGGTGGTCGCTACTCAGTGCTTTCGCCAGTAGGTCTACTACCATTGGCTGTTGCGGGTGTAGACATTGAGGCTTTTGTTGAGGGTGCACGCGATATGGAGCGCCTCACAGGTGTTGCTACACCTATCGAGCAGAACCCTGCTGCACAGTATGCTATCGTTCGCAACGAGTTGTATAAGGCGGGCAAGAAGATTGAGATTTTGGGTTCATACGAACCAAAGTTGCAGTACATCGCCGAGTGGTGGAAGCAGTTGTATGGCGAGTCTGAGGGCAAGGAGTTGAAGGGTATCTTCCCTGCAAGCGTAACCCTTACAGCAGATTTGCACTCTATGGGTCAGTATATCCAGGAGGGCGAGCGCACATTGTTCGAGACCATTATCTCGGTTAAGAACTCTAAGTATGAGGTTAAGGTGGAGGCTGACGAGGCTAACCTCGATGGTCTTAACTTCCTCACTGGCAAGCGCCTATCAGAGATTAACAAGATGGCAGAGCTTGGCGTACGCCTTGCACACTTGGACGGTGGCGTGCCAAACCTCGTTATCGAGATTGAGCGCATCGACGAGCGCACTATCGGTCAGTTGCTCTACTTCTTCGAGAAGGGTTGCGGTATCAGCGGCTACATCTTAGGTGTAAACCCATTCGACCAGCCAGGTGTTGAGGCATACAAGAAGAATATGTTTGCCCTACTCGACAAACCAGGCTACGAGGAGGAGTCAAAGAAGATTAAGGCAAGACTTTAATAATTAGTAATTAGTAATTAGTAATAGACTTTTAGTCAAAACATTACATCGTAAAACCATTACTAATTACTCATTAAAATAACAGGGTGTTTCCTCGATGGAAACACCCTATTATTTTCTGCATTCGCTATAAGCCGAGTTCTGTCCCTCTTGCGAGGTCTCTATCATTTATCTACGACTGTGGTCACCCACAGCCTCTAGCAACCTACCCCCCGACATTGGACGAGCAACCCTTAATTGTCGGTATACATGGTCTTGCAACCCACGAGACGCACAGCCGAGTGTATTGCTACCCTCGCGGTGGGCTCTTACCCCGCCTTCTCACCCTTACCCTTGCGGGCGGTTATTTTCTTCTACGTTACTATACCCTCACGGATATCAAGCCGTTAACTTGCGTGGTGCTCTGCGTTGCTCGGACTTTCCTCCCCCACCCAAAGGTGGCAGCGATAGAGCGCAAATGCCGTGGCAAAGATAATACAAAAAAAACGAAACGCAAAAGCCTCACCTACAAACAAAAAAAACGACCCCCGAAGGAGTCGTTTTTCATATAGAGTTAATCAGCGATTACTGAAGAACTGGGAAACCATTAACCAATGCCCAACGGTATGTACAAACTGACTCTGCTGGAGGAGTAGTCTCGTTGTAGTGGTCAATAGCGTGGTTCAAAGCATCAACATCAGCCTGAGTAGCAGAACCTACTGCATCATAAAGGATAGCATCCTTAACATCGCTCTCGGTAGTTGGCTTATTCTTACCATAAAGTACAGTTGCACCATTCTTAACAGCAACACAACCAGCAGTATGCTGACCGTGGTCGATTTGACCAATGATACAACCCTTAGTCTTACCAACAATGTTAGAGAGTGATGTACAAGCAACGATATGCATATAGGTGTTTGTGTGCTGATTATCTGCAAGAGTGTAACCAGCGATACCACCTACAGTACCATTTGTTGCAACAATTGAAGCCTGTGGATAAGTAGTACAAGCTACAATATAACCATCCTTATTGTGGTGATAATCACGAGTATAACCAACAATACCACCTACTGAAGACTTACCAGTAACATCAGCATAGTTGTGGCAGTTGATGATTGTTGCACCATAGTTATTACCTACGATACCACCAATGTTGGTTGAAGTACCAACAACCTTAGTATTTACGTCTGTAACGCAGTTGCGAACAATCGCAGGACCCTCAGCATAACCCTGACCCTGAGCACCACCTACACGGCTGTAGTTGTAACCAACCAAACCACCTACGGTACCAGTACCAGAAACTGTTGAGTTTACAACACGAACGTTCTCGATAGTAGTAGCATCCTGAGCACGACCTGCAACAACACCAACATAATTAGTACCCTTAACATAGGCATCACGGAATGTAAGATCCTTAACAAATACGCCATCAAACATAAAGCCAATGAAACCAGCATAGTTTGAAGTAGTATTTACGATTAGACCAGAGATTGTCTTACCACAACCATCAACCCAACCAGTATAGGCATCCCCTAATGCAGCGATTGCATTACATACAGGAGCCCAGTTGCTACCAGATGGCACACCGTTAGTGAATGTGATATCCTCGTCAGTGAATACATAAGTCTCGCCCATTTTTGCGATGGTCTTAGCAGGCATAACGATGTTTGTCATAATCTCAAGACCGTATGCCTTCTTGTTGAAGGTTGCAGCATCAAAGCCTACAAGATCCTCAAATGCAGAGATAGGACCGTTCTCTACGATATAAGCCCACTGAAGAAGACCCTCAGCAGTATATACCTCAGCGTGGTCTACGAATAGGTCGAAGTTCTTCTTTGCAACTACCTCGTACCAGTCGCCATCCTCAACGCCCCAGTAGCCAGCACCGCAGAAGTCCATTGCTGGATTCTCAGAGTAGCTCTCAGATGGGTTGTACTTGTAGAAACGACCACCAGTAACCTCGATAAGACCATTCTGCTTCTTGCTGTCGATAAAGTTCAAAGTGTAGCGATGATCACCGTTGTATGGAGCAGCCTTGAACTCGCCTCCAGAGATGTTGATCTTACCACCATTTGACTGGAATAGTGTGCAAGAGGTAGTCTCATATACACCCTCAGAGATATTCAATACACCACCCTCATTTACAGAAGCGATGTAACCATCAGAGACAACATTACCATTAATAAATGTCAATGAAGCATTATTCAATACGCGAACGAAGATAGCGTATTTGTCAGCAAGATCTCCTGTAATATCAGAAGGAATTACATAATTAAGGGTGTAACCGTTAAGATCGATTACTGCATCTGCATTACACTCTATAGTACCCTGCAAGTAGTGAGGAGCAGTGAGTGTAAGGTCCTCTGTCAACACGAACTTACCTCCGTTGATCAAAGTCTCAAGAAGTATGTGCTCCAAAGATGCATCCTGCTCAACCTCATTTGCAAAGTTATCATCGATAGAAACGTTGACATCAGTTGCAGTAGTCAATACATTACCAATGATAGTAGTAAGACGGTTACGCTGTACTGGAATCTCAGTATTGAATGCAGTAGTCTTGATGATATCCGCAGCAGTTGCGCTCTCAATGTCACGTGTATTGTAAACAGTCATCAAGAAGCTGATAGAGTTCTGCTCGTTCTCAGCAAGGATATAGTCAGTGAACAAAGTCATGTGAGTGTGACGCTTAACACCTGTCTTGCTATCAGCTGTGAGTGCATCATAACCCTCAGTGTAAACGTGCTGTGCAAGACCAC
>JAZQYM010000066.1:0-3734 GCA_045633525.1 Alistipes sp.
GACTTCATCTTCGCCTTTCTGATGTAGAATACCAAGAATGGGATTACCACAATCAAAATAGCAAACAAAATCATCATAGGACGATTTGTCTCCCAAAGATTTGCAATAAACGACATAAAAAAATTAATTTAAGTTAGTTAAAAAAATATGTTCCAACTCCATTATATATCATATTGTCAATCCAATCAACAAAAATCTACCGCTCGAATATCACCCGCCTCTTTTGTTATTCAATTAACACATAATATTGGGCAAAGATACAAAGATTTTTCATATCTTTGCTAAAAATAAACTAAAATTGTATGAAAGAGCTAAAACAGACACTCCCAATTGTTGAAAATGACGATTGGTTGAAGCCTGTAGAAGAGGAGGTTAACCGCCGACACAATATGTATTTGGCGCGTTTGGAAGATATAGAGAAGAGTGCTGGCTCGATTGTAAACTATGCCAATGGTCACCACTACTACGGTTGGCAGTATGACTCAGCAATGCAGGGTTGGTGGTTTAGAGAGTGGCTACCAGAGGCTAAGGATGTCTATATCTTCGGTGATTTCAACCACTGGCAGCGCACCGAGCTTCGCCTACAGCGCAACCGCGATGGCGTATGGAGCATCTTCCTACCCGATGCGATGTATGCCGAGAGACTAACACACGGCTCGCTATATAAAATGCACGTTCATGGTCATAACGGTTGGAACGACCGCATCCCAGCATACGCAAAACGTGTAGTACAGGACGACGAGACTAAGAACTTTACAGCTCAGTTCGTAATCGACAAGCCATACGACTGGAAGCACGACAACTTCACAGCACCAAAGATTGGCGAGCTTGTAATATACGAGGCTCACGTTGGTATGGCGCAGGAGCGCGAGGGTGTGGGTACATACGTCGAGTTCCGCGACCTAATTCTACCACGCATCAAGGAGGCGGGATACAACGCTGTGCAGCTTATGGCCATTGCCGAGCACCCATACTACGGTTCATTTGGATACCACGTGGCAAACTTCTTCGCCCCTTCATCACGTTTTGGTACTGCAGAGGAGCTTCGCTCGCTTGTGGATCGTGCACACGAGCTTGGCATTGCCGTAATTATGGATCTCGTTCACGCTCACTATGTTAAGAACTTCGCCGAGGGTATCAACGAGCTTGATGGCTCGAACCACCACTACTCTAAGCCTGGCGATGCGGGCTATCAGAAGTATTGGGATTCGATGATCTTCGACTATGGCAAGCGCGAAGTTGAGCACTTCCTACTATCGAACGTAAAATATTGGTTGGAGGAGTTCCACTTCGACGGTTATCGCTTCGACGGTGTAACCTCAATGCTATACCATCACCGCGGATATGTAGAGTTCGACTGTCGCGAGCGCTTCTTCGATGAGGGCGTAGACCGCGACGCTATAGTATACCTAACTCTTGCAAATAAGCTTATCCACGACCTGCGTCCAGATGCTATCACCATCGCCGAGGACGTAAGTGGTATGCCTGGCTCGTGTGTAACACCTGAGGAGGGCGGTATGGGCTTCGACTACCGCTTGGGTATGGCAATACCAGACTATTGGATTAAACTCCTTAAGGAGCAGGCCGACGAGGATTGGAATATATGGGAGATGTGGTCGGTGATGACAAACCGTCTACCTTCGGTGCGCACTGTGGCCTATGCCGAGAGCCACGACCAGGCGCTTGTGGGTGATAAGACCATCGCCTTCCGCCTTATGGATAAGGAGATGTACTTCTCGATGAACAAAGAGTCGGAGAATCTCGCCATAGACCGAGGTATGGCACTACATAAAATGATACGCCTTATGACAATCACCACAGGTGGCGAGGCATATCTCAACTTTATGGGTAACGAGTTCGGCCACCCTGAGTGGATAGACTTCCCACGCGAGGGTAACGGCTGGTCGTACCAGCACGCACGCCGTCAGTGGTCTCTTGCCGAGAATGGCTTCTTGCGCTACGGCTATCTCGCAGCCTTCGACAAGGCAATGGTGGAGATGGTAAAGGAGTATGGCGTGTTGGGCGACGGATATCCATACAACCACCTTATGGACGAGCATAACAAGACTATGGTCTACTCTCATAAGGGGCTTCTATTTGTGCTCAATTGGCACCCTACAGCCTCTATTCCAGACTACACATTGAATGTGCCTTGGGCTGGTAAGTACACAATGTTGCTATCCTCTGACGAGGAGCGCTTCGGAGGTCACCAGCGCGCGGAGGCAGGTAGCGAGCACTTTACCACAACGCACAAGCGTGAGGATGGCTCGGAGTACTATACTATCAATATATATAACACCTCGCGCACAGCGATGGTACTAAAGTGGGAGGAGTAACGAGATATGCTTAGAAGAACTCTTATAATTGTTAGCTTGATTGCCGTATCTATATCGGCTTATGCAAGACCCTATGAGCAGACTCCAAAGAGTGCTGTAGCCAATAACGAGATTGCTTGTGGCGATGCTGCCGAGGCAGACCATATCGTAATCTCGAAGGAGACGATGAGCATTAAGCTCTATGATAGCGAGCAGAGACTTATATGCAGCTTCCCTATCTCGCTTGGTAAGAACTATGGCGATAAGCAGGAGCTGGGCGACTTCAAAACCCCAGAGGGCGACTTCGCAATCACTCAGATCCAGCGAGCATCGCACTGGATGTATAACAATGGTAAGGAGAGCGTCAAGGGCTACTATGGCAACTGGTTTATCCGCCTAAACACCCGATATAATGGCATCGGCATCCACGGCACACACGAGCCTGAGCGTATCGGTGAGCGAACTACAGAGGGTAGCATACGCCTTAACAACTACCACTTAGACAGTCTCCGCACGATGATTGACGTAGGTATGCCAGTTCGTATTGAGAGCTCACACCTCGACCGCGAGAGCGATGGCAAGAATATAGCGGAGGTGGCAACGCCTACAATCGTTGTAGAGACAGCGCAGCCTATTATTAACAATAGCGCAAGCCCTGTTATCGAGCAGACTCCAGAGGAGGAGACTGCAACCGAGGCTACAACGACAACTACTACGGCTAAGGAGGTAGAGAAGAGCACTGAGGTGGCTAAAACACCTGCAAAGACCGCAAAGGTTGAGGAGGAGTGGTACACGGTTAAGGATGGTGATTTGGTTGGGCGCATCGCAATGGACCACGGCATCTCTGTATCGGATATCAAGCGTCTAAATCCTGATTTGAATGTTGATAGAATATCTATTGGTCAGAGAATCAAGGTTAAGGGCGAGATGGCGCCTATTGCTGAGGAGGAGGCGAAGCCTGCACCAGCACCTGTAGAGGCAAAACCAGACGAGGTGTGGCATACTGTTGAGGATGGCGACCTTGTGGGACGTATCGCCGAGAAGTATGGCACTACAACACGTCGCATCAAGGAGCTAAACCCCGATCTCAATATCGACCGTATCAGTATCGGTCAGCGCATCCGCGTGAAGTAAAGAGCATACTTATATTTATATATAGGGCTATCCTTCAGTGCAGGATAGCCCTTTTTTTGGTGAAAGGTGAAAACTGAAAACTGAAAAGTAAGGTGCGCTTCGCGCGAGATTTATAAAAGGGCCTGAAGGGGAGTTAAGGGGCCTGAGAGGCCTGAGGGGCCAAAGGGGGAATTAGTAATTAGTAAAACCCTTTCTGCCGCTTCTGCCCCTTTTGCCCTTTCAGCGTAGCTGTCGCTTGCAAAAGCGAAATAAACACAGACATACAGGGCACCACAACCCCAATTT
>JAZQYM010000067.1:0-10173 GCA_045633525.1 Alistipes sp.
CCTACCTTTGCACCGCAATCGAAAGATAACGGTTCTTTACAATGCCTGAATAGCTCAGTTGGTTAGAGCACATGACTGTTAATCATGGGGTCCTAGGTTCAAGTCCTTGTTCAGGCGCTCAAGTGCGAGGGATGCACACGAAGGTGGCAAAGTTCAAACTTCTGTGATAATCACAGATAAGTGAGATGAGGTCGAGCTTCTGAAAAGATGACAAGACCCTTTGAAAAAAAACTTAGAAAAAGTTTGGAGAATAAAAAATAATAACTACCTTTGCAGTCCCAAGCCTTACAAATCGGGAGTTTAGCTCAGCTGGTTCAGAGCATCTGCCTTACAAGCAGAGGGTCGGCGGTTCGAATCCGTCAACTCCCACTACCATAAGCCACTCAGTTTTTGAGTGGTTTTTTTGTTTTATACCGGTTTTGTATTCGTGTTTGAGTATGATGTAGAGCCAGCGACTGCGTCGCCTTGTTGCTTTGTAATGTTTGCTTTGTCAAGCAAGCTTGCCACACAACCATTTCAAACCAATAGCCTACGGCAGTGCTCTACATCTTTTTCCCAAATTAAATTATCGTAGTGTGTTGCCGTATTGCTCACCTGTTGCAGGGCGGTTGAGCCGATATGGTGATGGTTTATTGCTCGACCTTTGGTCTGCGCTTTTTTTATAAGGTATCGGCTCTACGGCTTTGCCGTTCGAATCCGTCAGTTTAGTTTATTGTTTGGAGGCTATGGTCTGCGCTGTTTAATAAGGTATCGGCTCTACGGCTAAAGCCGTTCGAATCCTCAGTTATGGATTTCAGTATTACTAATCTGTTTCTTCAGCTGTGGCGGCTCGGAAATACACAACAACGGTATTGCAAGACAATATATAATATAGCATAGCTGATTCTGAGTGAGCAAGCTCCCTAAATCTGCTATGCTATATTACAACCTGTGGTTGCCCTTGTTGTGTTATTTCTCTCGCCTGCGACCGCCGTTGAGCCTTGGTTATTCTCAGGTGATCCCTAACAAGAGTTGTGTAATACCAAAAAAGAAGCGGTAACCTTTCGATTACCGCTTTGTGACTCCGCCAGGATTCAAACCTGGAACCGCTTGATCCGTAGTCAAGTACTCTATTCAGTTGAGCTACGGAGCCATTCCTTTGCTTTTGCGAGTGCAAATGTACGGCAAATATTTCAATCTACCAAATATTTTTTGAAAAATTTTACAAAAAAAGTGCATTAATCTATGTTGATATTTTCGCCATTACATATAATATGTTGAATATCAGATATTAATCTATTTGTGTTGGAGTGTGCATTAGCTTTATATTTTTGCTCAAGAATTATAAAAAATACCACGCAAGCGCCTTAGCTCGCGTGGTAGTAGGTATTATTGTTACAATTTTGTAAAACTAAAACTCGTAGCCAACAATAGCATCTGCATAATCACTCCAATATAATGCCGACTTATAAGCCTCTACAGACTCCACTGGTACATAAATCTTTAAATCAGAGGAGCAATCGTAGAACATTATAGAATCTCCAGCAGGAGGTGTTGTAGCCTTGCAATATGCACTTGTAAGGTTGGGGCAATGATAGAATGCACTCTGTCCAATTGTAGTTACACCCTCTCCAATTGTTACACCTGTTAGGCTACTGCACCAAGCGAATGCCACCTCTCCAATTGTAGTTACACTATTTGGAATAGTTACACTTGTTAGGCTACTGCAATCAGAGAATGCCCATTCTCCAATTGTAGTTACACTATCTGGAATAGTTACACTTGTAAGGCTACTACAATCAGAGAATGCACCATATCCAATTGTAGTTACACTATCTCTAATAGTTACACTTGTTAAGCTACTGCAATCATAGAATGCATAATCTCCAATGGTAGTTACATTATTGCCTATAGTAACAGATTTAAATTCGCCACCATAAAAAGCTCCTTCTGAGCCTGATGCAGCTGCTGGGATATTGCAATTAACGACTAATGAGCCTGTGTAACCATTGAATGCATAAGGCATAATTTTAGTTACACTCTTTGGGATAGTGATATTTTTTAAATTGTCACAACCATAGAATACACCTACTCCGATTTTAGTTGCACTTGTTGGAATAGTGTATTCTTTAATACCTGCAGGAGCGAATGCTGCGAGTATGCCGCTGACAATTAAACATCTTCCATTATCAGATGCAAATTCACCCTTAAACTCGCTTAATTTATTACAAGCAGCAAATGCATAGTATCCAAGAGATGTCACACTCTTAGGAATAGTTATACTTGTTAGATTGCTACAACCGCCAAATGATTCGCGTCCAATATACGTTACGCTCTCTGGAATAGTTATAGATGCAAGAGTGCGACAATTGGTAAATGCGTAGTCTCCAATCGATGTAACTTCATCATCAAAAACAAGTACACCACGACCATTACTATATGTATTTGAAACAAGGATTGCACCAAATACTGTAGCATCAGAGTCGTATGGCAATAGCGTGTTTCCATCTGTAGTGGTGTACAAAATCTCCTTATTAGCAGATGCTTGCGTCTTAACCATCTGAGTTATAGAGATGATTTCCAAAGAATTAGATTCAGCATCAAGCAACTCAACCATTGCGCTGCGCTCAACAGTTTCAGTGTTTGGTGCTATAATGAACTTTAGTTTCTCCATTCGCATTTCTGCTCTGGTGTCTGCAACGCTTAGCCAAGACTGAGCATCGTCTGAAATAACAACCTCGTACTCAATATCTGTGGTGATCGATACTATAATCTCGCCACCCTCGGCATCGACTACGTAATCACCCTCACTATCGGTTATAAAGGTGTGAGTTACATCTGTATTACCATTTGGGGTTTGTTGATTGTTAATAATACCATCAAGGTTCTCGCAGCTAACTGCAAGCACTCCAAAGAGTGCCAAAAGTAAAAATAGCTTTTTCATAGTAATATAAGTTTTAAAGGTTTGTGTTCAACTATATTACCATACACTCCTCTATGGTGATACTATATAAAAGGAAAGTGTGGAGTTGACTCTCGTTTATCACTATGAAGGTTGTGGAAAGACCTGAACTAAAACAAACGATACAATGCCCCACACTTGGACAGTATGAGGTGTATGCACAAGAAATGTGCACAGCCACATAGCTATACAAGAAATGAGTGCTATTCGTTTATCCCTTAGTTCTGAAAACTTCCACATTTTCATAGTGGGACTGCGAAAACACTTTCAATATGTCTGCTATTTATCCAATAGCACCACAAAATTAAGTAAAATTTTCTAAACGAACAACACTCTATCGGGGACATTGCAAAAAAAGTAGGGCAGTCCGATGGACCGCCCTACAATATTTTATATCGCAATTCTGTTACTTAATATGCTCAGAAAGGATTGTCTTAATCTCCTCGCCTCGCAAGTTCTTAGCAACGAGCTTGCCCTCTGGAGAGAATAGGAAGTTCGTTGGGATAGAGTTTACGTTGTAAGCCTTGCCTGCAGCCCATGAGCCATCATCGCCAGTGCCCCAAACATTTACCCAAGACATATTGTTATCGGCGATAAACTTCTGCCACTTAGCCTCGTCGCCCTTTCTGTCGAAGCTGATGCCGTAGATCTCCAAACCCTTAGGAGCGAACTCAGCGTATGCCTCCACCAAGTGTGGAATCTCGCCACGGCAAGGACCGCACCATGTAGCCCAGAAGTCTACCAATACCCACTTGCCGCTCTGGCAAAGCTCCGATACGCTAATCTCTGTACCATTGCCATCCTTAAGTGTGATATCTACAAGGTCGGCACCGATAGTGGTATTCTTGCTATTCTCGATATGCTTCTTGTACTCCTTATATATGGCCAACTCGCTATACTTAGGGTTGATCATCTCGAACAACTCTGCAAAACGAGCCTCGTTGTCGCCATAATATAGATAGTACTCCATAATCTTTAGCGATAGGATGTTATCCTTGTTCTCCACAATTGTAGCGTCTATATATGCCACAAAATCAGCGTATAGCTGCTCGGCTGTAGCCTCATCCTCAGCAGTATATAGGGTGTTCATCTTCTCGCTTATGCTATTCTTAATATCGCGCATACGCTCGTTAAGGCACTCCTCGGCGTACTCGATGGTTTGATTCTCAGCGCTATAGTTAAAGGTGATATCCTTATCCTCGGTGATAAGCTCCATCATAGGGCTATCGTTGATAAGCAACATTACGAACTGCTCGCCCTCGAGAGCGATATCTGCCGAGAAGCACTTGTTTTCGTCCAAAGTAGTGGTAGCCAAAGCCTCCTCCTCGCCAACGATGCGAAGCTCAACCTTGCTATCTGCTGCAATCTTCTCGTACTGCGAGAAGTCACCATTAATCTTAATGCTCTTTGTTGTAGTTGTTGTGCCGCAACCTATAACCAATAGGCAAGCAACCATAGATAAAATCTTCTTCATAATATATATAGGTATGTTTTAGTGTTATTATCTCTTTATTCTCTCGGGATTCGACTTCGCGAAGCTCTCCCAGCTGCTACTGCCTTTGCGCGACTTGCTGTCGCCACCTAAGCCTTTGCGCTTCTCGCCTGCTGTTGCGCGCGTAAGCACATTCGATATGGTGAACCAGTGACACAATGCCACTGCAACACCATCTGTAGCGTCGAGACGACGTGGGGTATAGTCCGTGCCGAGGATAGCGTTTATCATCGTTGCTACCTGCTCCTTTGTAGCCGAGCCACGACCCGTGATAGCCTGCTTTATTCGCATCGGTGCATACTCCGAAATGGGTACGCCCTCGATAGAACTCTGCACGGCAGCAATAGCCACGCCCTGTGCTCTACCAAGTTTTAGCATCGATTGAACATTTGTGCCGAAGAATGGCGACTCGAAAGCTACCTCCGTAGGGCGGTACTCCTCGGTAAGGGCGCGCACGCGCTCAAAGATGTAGTGCAACTTCTTGTGCGCATCGTTAATCTTGTGTAGGTCGATATCTCCCAAAACAACTACTTGAGGCTTGTTGTCGACGATGTCGATAATGCCGTAGCCCATATAGTTTGTTCCAGGGTCAATGCCCAAAATGCGCACCGAAGGTGTCATCCTACTCTTCGAGTTTGTTTACACGTTTCTCCACCTCGCGGAGCTTCTGTGCCATCTCTGGGAGCTGACGGAAGACTGCGAACGAGCGGTGATACTGGATGCCTGGAAGTGCTGGGAAGCCGAAGCGGATCTCGCCATCAGGAACATTCTTATCGATACCAGACTTTGAGCCAATCTTAACGTTGTTACCCACTACGATATGGTCGGCAATACCTACCTGACCTGCGATAAAACAGTTGCTACCTACCTTCGTAGTACCAGCGATACCCACCTGAGCCGACATTACGGTGTTCGAGCCTACCTCCACGTTGTGACCAATCTGGATAAGGTTATCGAGCTTAACGCCAGCGCGGATGATTGTTGAGTCTGTCTTTGCGCGGTCAACGCAAGTGTTTGCGCCGAGCTCCACATTATCCTCGATGATAACATTACCCAACTGAGGAATCTTTGCAAATGTACCATCCTCCTTTGGTGCGAAGCCGAAGCCGTCAGCACCGATGACAACGCCTGCGTGGAAGATACAGTTTTTACCAATTTTGCAACCCTCGTAGATCTTTACGCCAGGGTAGAACTTTGTGCCTTCGCCGATAGTTACATTATCGCCAACATAGCACTGAGCGTATAGCTGAACATTGTCGCCAATATTTGCGCCATCCTCGATAACTACAAAATCACCGATGTAGCAGTTCTCACCGATAGTAGCCTTCTCGCTGATAGATGCAAGCTTCGATATGCCCTGCTTACGTGGGCGTGCAGCATTGTACATCTCAAGAAGATTGAGTACGCACTGACCTACATTCTCCACCTTGATAAGTGTAGTTTTGACCTCCTCCTTAGGCTCGAAGGTGCTGTCAACAAGTACGATGCTCGCCTCGGTAGTATATACAAACTGCTCGTACTTAGGGTTTGTGAGGTAGGCCAATGAGCCAGCCTTGCCTCCATCTATTGAAGATACTGTTGATACTGTGGCATTCTTATCGCCCACAATCACGCCGTTGAGAAGTCCGGCGATCATCTCCGCTGTAAATTGCATAGTTTAGATTCTATAATTTAATTATTTATTTTCGTGGGTTAGGTACTCCTCGAGCGCAATACCCTCAGGGAGTAGGCTCTTGGTGTCGTGGTTAAAGGTGTGAAGCTCGCGCACCAACGACGATGATATATGCTCTACCTCGGCTGGAGCAATGATAAAAATCGTGCGTAGGTCTGGATAAATCTCGCGATTTATACGATCCAAAGTGCGCTCATACTCGAAGTCTGTGGCATTGCGCACGCTGCGAATCATTGTCGTAGCCCCCGTGCGTTTTGCCTCCTCGCCTGTGAGCGATGTGTATGTAGTGACCTCCACTCGTGGGTCGTTCTGATATACGTGTTCGATAAGAGCTTTGCGCGCCTTCACCTCGAGCATACCGCGCTTGGCGGTGTTGTAGCCTATGGCGATAACTACCTTGTCAAAGAGACGCAATGCCTCTTCGACAATAGCCTGATGCCCGCGTGTAAATGGGTCAAATGAGCCCGGAAAAAGTCCAATCTTATCCATAGGTGTACATATAATGTACAAAGATAATAAAAAAATTATAAAACGAAATGCGATTTATGGAAATATCCTCTTTAGTCGGATATTTGAAAAAATATTTTGATAATCGTTGGTGGTTTAGGAAATTATCGCTATCTTAGCATAATATTTTGAGCGACTTTAAGCGAATACAAACAACAAATAAACATAAACCTATAAACTATGACTACTAAGTATTCTGGTAAAACTCGCATCGAGAGCGATCTTATTGGCGAGATGGCGGTGCCTGTAGAGGCGCTTTATGGTGTGCAGACATTGCGCGGTATTGAGAACTTCCCAATCAGCCGCTTCCACCTTTCTGACTATCCTTTGTTTATCAACGGTCTTGCAATCACCAAGTTGGCTGCAGCAGAGGCTAACCACCAGCTCGGTCTCTTGACTGACGAGCAGTTTGATGGTATCTCTAAGGCTTGTCTTGAGATTATGCAGGGTCAGCACCACGATCAGTTCCCATGTGATATGATTCAGGGTGGCGCGGGTACTACTACAAATATGAATGCTAACGAGGTTATTGCTAATCGTGCGCTTCAGATTATGGGTCACGAGGCTGGTGAGTATCAGTACTGCTCGCCTAACGACCACGTTAACTGCTCACAGTCTACAAACGATGCATACCCTTGCGGTATCCACCTCGGTCTATACGCTACACACCAGCAGTTTATGAAGCACTATGATGCTCTTATCGAGTCATTCGCTAAGAAGGCTAAGGAGTTCGCTAACATCCTAAAGATGGGTCGTACTCAGCTTGAGGATGCAGTGCCTATGACTCTTGGTCAGACTTTCGGCGCTTTCGCTCAGATTCTTCGCGAGGAGAAGAAGAACCTTGAGTTCGCTGCTGAGGAGTTCCTTACAGTAAATATGGGTGCTACAGCTATCGGTACTGGTATTTGCTCAGAGCCAGAGTATGCTGAGAAGTGCATCGCTGCTTTGCGTCAGATTACTGGCTGGGATATCAAGCTTGCTGAGGATTTGGTAGCTGCAACATCTGATACATCTTGCATGGTTGGTTACTCTTCAGCTTTGCGCCGTGTTGCTGTTAAACTTAATAAGATTTGTAACGACCTTCGTCTCTTGGGCTCAGGTCCTCGTTGCGGTCTCCACGAGTTCGATCTTCCAGCACGTCAGCCAGGCTCTTCAATTATGCCAGGTAAGGTAAACCCTGTTATTCCTGAGGTTATGAACCAGATTTGCTACAAGGTTATCGGTAACGATGCTTGTGTTGCAATGTGTGGTCAGGAGGCTCAGATGGAGCTTAACGCTATGGAGCCTACAATGGCACAGTGCTGCTTCGAGTCTGCAGAGATTATGATGAATGGTTTTGATACTCTTCGCGTAAACTGCGTTGATGGCATCAAGGCTAACGAGGAGCAGTGCTTGAAGTATGTTCAGGATAGCTTCGGTATTGTTACAGCTCTTAACCCAATCATCGGTTACAAGAACTCTACAAAGATTGCTAAGGAGGCTATGGCAACTGGTCGTCGTGTTTATGACCTCGTTCTCGAGCACGGCATCCTTACTAAAGAGGAGCTTGATATCGTTCTCTCACCAGAGAATTTGATTAAGCCTGTGAAGCTTGATATCAAACCTCGCCGATAATTTTCGATTATAAGGCAGACATCTACTGCCGCTAACAAAAAGTCCCGACAATGAGCAGTACGCCAAGTACAGCCCATCGTCGGGATTTTTGCCGAGCGTTGTATCTGCAGTCTTCTAATCAAAAATTATAATTTCTTGTGATAAGCCGCAATCTGCGGTACATCCCAAAAAGTAAACCACTCTGGGCCGTACTTCGTGTACTATTCCAGAGTGGTTTCTTTTGTGATGCCCCACATCTCACGACTTCTGACAAGAAATTGGGTTGTGGTGCTAAAGAACCTAAAAAAGATTCCAATGAATATTTTTATTTATCCCCTTCGGCCGCTAAGGCCCCTTTTACCCCTTTTATAAATGCGCAGCCTTTTGTCTTTACTAATTACTCTTTACTCACTACTAATTACTAATTATTATCTCTCGCCCCTTAGACCCCTTTATTTTCTCGCAGGTATTAAAAATATTACCCGCGCTACGGTAGGGTAGTGCGGACTGTAATGGAGTTAAAGTAGCAAGCTATCGTCTAATTAAAGTCGTAACTAATCGTTATTTACTCTCTTTGTAAGCTTTGCTGTGTCAGTATCCAAACCGTCTGCCACTCGCCAAAGTGTTGGTCTTCGTCCACGCTGTAGAAGTCATCGGCTATCTGTACGTCAATCGTGTACTTCTTTGTGTGACCAGTGTCATTTGGTAAAAACTCAATCGATACAATACCATAGTCCCATGTATTTTGCTCACTCAAAACTTTGCTAATGGTGCCATCTTCTACTATTCTGTATCGATACTCTTTAAACCACTCTCCTGGCTGAAAGCGTGTCTCTTCATAAGGGGTGTAATCCACAACCTTAAATTCGAATATTCCGCCTTCTGCAGGGATGTTCATTGTTGATGCTTCTACAGGTATTGCGTCCCAATATATAGTTCCGCACGATGTCGAGTATATTGCTGATGCAATAAATAGTAGGGTGGCAAGCAATTGTTTCATAGTGTTGTGATAGAGATTTGACTCGGCTTGATGCAAAGTTATGAAAATGTTTCGATATCTCAAACCGAAAAATTGGGTGAAATTATAAAAAGATAGGGAGCCTTGGATTAGTGGCTCCCCGGTGCAACACTGTTGAAAATTAATGAAAGCAAACAAAACTTAGTGTTGCGAAGTATATTTTATCTAAATTTTCTGTCGTGATAATCTATATTTCTATTTTGCATATTGTTGAATATACCGATGCCTATAATCCTAATAACGATAATTTTGCTCATACTGACAACTCAGTATTGATGTAATTATTTGATATTTAAATATATGTGCGATTAATTAATTCTATTTTAAGCGCTATATCTTACTGTTAATCGTTTTGGTTCTCTTGTAGTTTAACTATATGCTTAATATTGTTTATGCAAATATAAGAATAAATATTGTGATAGCAAGCTTTTTATTGAAAATTTATGCATAAGTTCGAAATTTATTTTCATATATGCAACAAAATCGGGTTGTAGCAGCAAAAGCGAACGATACCTATATTTATATATATAATAGGATATTTTGGTGGTGAATTTTGCCGTGTGTGTAATATATTGATTATCAATGCGGTGGCAAATTGATGTTAAAATTCTTTAAAAAATAATTGAAAAATAATTTGGAGGTAAGGAAATTTTGTCTACCTTTGCACCCGCTTTCGCCTCTAAAACGGCGATTTGCGAAAAAAAGGTTCTTTAAAATATTTTTGAAAAAAGTTCACTAAAAATTTGGTGGTTTCAAAAATATGGTTTACCTTTGCACTCGCTTTCGTCTCGAAAAAAATGAGATGCTGAAAGCAATGAGAATGGTTCTTTGATTTACTGGTTTTATATATTGAGAGAAAAGTGTAGTATTTATCTGTCAATTTCCTTTTAGGAAAAATTGAAACAGTCAGGACTCTAACAAAACATTTAATATTTTTACAATGGAGAGTT
>JAZQYM010000068.1:0-25635 GCA_045633525.1 Alistipes sp.
TGTATCAGAAATAATGCTAATATATGTGCCCAAAGAGTATGTAAGGGTGTATAAGAAAGACCCTAAGTGGAGCATATATAAGAAGCAGATTAAACCGATTAAGTAGGACAAGTTTTACTATACTTTAGCGATAGCTTTAAAGAGGTTCTGACTACTCGCTAATGGTAAATTGAATTTATAGAACCTCCATATAGATAATGATTAAGGATTTTGTTCAGGAACTTGAGTGGCGTGGTATGATTCATACCATTATGCCAGGTGCTAAGGAGCAGTTGCAGAAGGAGATGACAACAGCATACTTGGGTATCGACCCAACAGCTGATTCGCTACATATTGGTCACCTTGTGGGTGTTATGATTTTGAAGCACTTTCAGATGTGTGGTCACCGCCCTATCGCCCTTATTGGTGGCGCAACGGGTATGATTGGCGACCCATCGGGTAAGTCGCAGGAGCGTAACTTGTTGGATGAGGCTACATTGCGTCACAACCAGGAGGCTATCAAGAATCAGCTTGCTAAGCTTATCGACTTCGACTCTACAGCCGAGAACCACGCCTTGTTGGTTAACAACTACGACTGGATGAAGGAGTTTTCGTTCCTCGATTTCGCTCGTGATATCGGTAAGTGCATCACCGTGAACTATATGATGGCGAAGGACTCTGTTAAGAAGCGTTTTAATGGCGAGGGTGACGGTATGTCGTTTACAGAGTTTACATACCAGCTATTGCAGGGCTACGACTTCTTGCACCTCTACAATGAGTATAACTGCAAGGTTCAGCTCGGTGGTGCTGACCAGTGGGGTAATATCACTACAGGTACTGAACTTATCCGCCGTAAGCTCGGCTCTGAGGCTGAGGCATTTGCTATCACCTGCCCACTAATTACCAAGGCTGACGGTACGAAGTTTGGTAAGACCGAGTCGGGTAATGTATGGCTCGATGCTCGCTACACATCGCCTTATAAGTTCTACCAGTTCTGGTTGAACGTGAGCGACGACGACGCTAAGCGCTATATCAAGATCTTCACACTGCTCGACCGCGAGACTGTTGAGGCTCTTATCACCGAGCACGATGCTGCGCCACACTTGCGCGTATTGCAGAAGCGTCTTGCTGAGGAGGTTACAACGATGATTCACTCTAAGGAGGAGTTGGAGAAGGCTCAGGCAGCATCAAACATCCTCTTTGGTAACGCAACATCTGAGGCTTTGCGCTCGTTGGATGAGGCTACTCTTTTGCAGGTATTCGAGGGTGTGCCACAGTTTACTATCTCACGTGCCGACCTTGGCAAGCCATTCGTAGATGTAGTGGCAGATTTGTGCAAGGTCTTCCCATCTAAGGGCGAGTGCCGTAAGATGGTGCAGGGCGGTGGCGTTCAGCTCAACAAGGAGAAGGTTATGGATGCTATGCGTGAGGTTGTGGAGAGCGACCTTATTGCAGGTAAGTATCTCTTGGTGCAGAAGGGTAAGAAGAACTATTTTCTTATCACCGTTGAGTAGTGGAGAGGCTTTATACTATACGCCTTGATGGCATCTATGTCCGTGCCTTTCACGGCTGCTACGACCTCGAGCAGCAGGTGGGCAACCGCTTTCGTGTCGATTTGGCGATACGCACACCTTTGGGCGACTTGCCTAAGAGTGACGATGTGACGCAAGCGGTGAACTACCTCACGGTCTTTGAGATCGTGGAGCGTACCATGCAGCGCACACAGCGCACTATCGAGGCTGCAGCATCGAATATCATCGAGGCTGTGAAGGAGTCCTTTCCACAGATTGTGGAGGTGGAGTGCACGGTGGCAAAGATTGCTCCTCCATTGGGCGGAAAGATTGACAAAGTAAGTGTAACGCTAATAGGTTAAACTTTATGGAACAGACAGGAAAACGAGGCGGTTTTGGCGGTAAGTTTGCTGCGATACTTGCTGCGGCTGGATCAGCGATTGGTCTCGGTAATATTTGGCGATTCCCATACATCACATCTGAGAATGGTGGTGGTGCCTTTATCCTTATCTACTTGGGATGTATCCTCTTTTTGGGCTTGCCACTCCTTGTTGCGGAGTTTGCAGTTGGTCATAACTCAAAGAGTAATCCTATTGACGCCTACTCAAAGATTCGTAAGGGTTGGGGTTGGCTTGGTGCTCTGGGTATTATTTCCGTATTCCTGATTATGGGATACTACTTCGTGATAGCGGGTTGGACCCTCAATTACACAGTCGCTTCTGCTACAGATAGCATTGGAACCGACTTCGGAGGCTTCTTCTCGTCATTTACCACAGCTACTTGGAAGCCTCTGATTTTCACATACATCTTTATCTTGATAAACCACTTTATCATCGTGGGAGGTGTTCAGGGAGGTATTGAGAAGGCATCGAAGGTGATGATGCCGCTACTCTTTGCTATTCTTATCGTATTGGCAGTGTACTCTGTGTGGATGCCTGCGGGTCGTGAGGCGTTGGCGGGAGTCTTTACCCCTGATTTCTCAAAGGTTACGGGTAAGACCTTCCTCGATGCTATGGGCCAGGCATTCTTTACCCTCTCGGTAGGTATGGGTGCGATGCTTATCTATGGTTCATACTTCAAGGATGGAACGAAGATTGCGGGTACAGCCATCAGCGTGGTGTCACTCGATACTATCGTAGCTATCATTGCGGCAATTATTATCTTCTCGGCAGGTGTTGAGGATGCGGCTGGTCCACAGTTGGCCTTTGTTGCTATGCCAAAGGTCTTCTCGACAATGCCTATGGGTAATGTCTGGGCAACGCTCTTCTTCCTATTACTTGGTCTTGCAGCCCTCTCGTCAACAATCTCAATGCACGAGGCTGTAACATCCTACTTCGTAGAGAAGCGCGGAATGTCGCGCAATAAGGGTGCTATTATTGTAACCATTGGAACACTCCTCCTTGCAACCGTTGCATCGTTGTCGTTGGGCGATTGGAGTGGTTATAAGGTTGCAGGTATGAATATCTTTGACTTGCTCGATAACTTCACCGCAATCGTTATGTTGCCACTGCTTGGTATCCTAACGGCTATCTTCGTGGGTTGGATCTGGAAGAAGGAGTATATGAAAGCGGAGCTTACTGCTCAGGGTGGTATCGATCGCAAGACATACCCAATTATCCGCTTCTTGTTACGCTATGTATGCCCTATATTGGTATCTGTGGTCTTTGTATTCGGCATTATGGACTTTATCAAGAGTCATAATAATACCCCAGCGGCAGATGCTGAGCAGGTGGAGACAGAGTTGCAGAGCGAGCCAGTGCTCGAGGTTGATGGTGTGGAGACTATCGGCGAAGCTGCAACATTGCCCGAGGATAGCGTTACCCTCACAGTTTTAGAAACCGAATAAAAACTAAACATAATTTACTAATTTATAGAACATCCCATAACAATTATGGCAGATTTCATCTATCAGGAGCCGTTCCCTATCCAGGCGGATAAGACGGAGTATCGCCTTCTAACGAAGGATTATGTAAAGGTCGTAGAGTGCGACGGTCGTAAGATTTTGAAGGTAGACCCTAAGGGTCTTGAGCTTTTGGCTAAGGAGGCATACGCAGATGTATCCTTCTACTTGCGTGCTTCGCACCTCCAGAAGCTTGCTAACATCCTCGAGGATCCAGAGGCTACAGATAACGACAAGTTCGTAGCATACACAATGCTTATGAACCAGTGCGTAGCTGCCGAGGGCGAGCTTCCTACTTGCCAGGATACAGGTACAGCAATCTGTATCGGTCACAAGGGTGAGGATGTATACACTGGCGCTAACGATGCTGAGTGCATCTCACGCGGTGTTTATGAGACATACAAGGAGCGTAACTTGCGCTACTCTCAGGTTGTACCATTCACTATGACCGAGGAGAAGAACTCAGCCACTAACCTCCCTGCTCAGATCGACATCTACGCTGGTCACCCAGGTATGGAGTACGAGTTTTTGTTCATAACTAAGGGTGGTGGCTCTGCAAACAAGACCTTCCTCTATCAGCAGACTAAGGCTTTGTTGAACGAGGAGTCGTTGACAGCCTTCATCAAGAAGCATATCCTTGACCTTGGTACATCGGCGTGTCCTCCATATCACCTCGCAATCTGTATCGGTGGTACATCTGCTGAGATGTGTCTTTCAACTGTTAAGAAGGCATCGGCAGGCTACCTTGACGAGCTTCCAACATCTGGTAACGAGGGCGGTCGCTGCTTCCGTGACCTTGAGTGGGAGGCTAAGGTGCAGAAGATTTGCCAGGAGATTGGTCTTGGCGCTCAGTTCGGTGGTAAGTACTACGTACACGATGTTCGCGTTATCCGTGCCCCACGCCACGCTGCATCTTGCCCAGTAGCTATCGGTGTAAGCTGCTCTGCAGACCGTAATATCAAGGCTAAGATTACTCCAGAGGGTATCTTCATCGAGCAGCTCGAGAAGAATCCATCACGCTTCCTCCCTA
This sequence comes from Alistipes sp., assembly GCA_045633525.1. GTDB lineage: Bacteria > Bacteroidota > Bacteroidia > Bacteroidales > Rikenellaceae > Alistipes. Next base: position 4,421 of record JAZQYM010000068.1, read on the forward strand.
CACAGGCTCCAGCGATGTCTCCAGCTGTAGATATCGACCTTGATGAGGGTATGGACAAGGTACGCGAGATCCTTTCAAAGTATCCTATTAAGACACGTCTTAACCTTAAGGGTACCCTTGTTGTAGCTCGCGATATCGCTCACGCTCGCATCAAGCAGATGCTCGACGAGGGCAAGCCAATGCCAGACTACTTCAAGAACCATCCTGTATATTACGCAGGTCCTGCTAAGACCCCACAGGGTATGGCATCAGGTTCATTTGGTCCTACTACCGCAGGTCGTATGGATTCATACGTAGATCTCTTCCAGAAGGCTGGTGGTTCACTTGTTATGGTTGCTAAGGGTAACCGCTCACAGCAGGTTACCGATGCCTGCAAGTCTAACGGCGGTTTCTACCTCGGCTCTATCGGTGGTCCTGCAGCTATCCTCGCAAAGAACTCTATCAAGAAAGTAGAGGTTGTAGACTTTGAGGAGCTCGGTATGGAGGCTGTACGCAAGATCTATGTTGAGAACTTCCCTGCATTCATCATTGTAGATGATAAGGGTAATGATTTCTTTGCAGACTTCGCACATTAAAATTGTATAGCAGGGTTATTTTGTCATATTGCTTGCTCTTGAAATCCTCATTTACCTTAAGTAAACTCCGGTTTCAAGAGCGGCGACAATCTAACAAACTAACCCTACTCTCCAATTTTAATTAATGGGAATGCAGGGTTATTTCAGCGCTTGGTTTGAGAGGTGGACTGCTTACTTACGTTTTCACACCCTGTGACCAATCGCAAAGATGACCTACTATCCAATTTTAATTAATGGAAATAGTAGGGTTGTGACGATTCTGCTATATGCCGTTAGTTATATTGGAACCAAGTGATAGGTGAAATGTGAAGATTAAAAAGTTTGTTGCGTGTGGCGTATAGTTAGTTCTTATGCAGAGCATACCATACTTTTCACTTTCATTTTTCACCTTTCACTTTATAATATATTCGCTCTCCGAGGCGTTATTTAAGAGTCGGAATAAGAGAGAATTTGTAATGATAAGAGTAACACAAAGAGTTTTAATTCTACTTGTGGCGCTGTTTGTTTCGCTTGCAGCGTGGGGTCAAGTATCATTTAAGGTGAATGCACCTACATTGACTGCCTTAGGACAGCCATTTCGTGTGGAGTTTTCGGTGGATGCCGAGCCTGAGCGAAATAGCTTCAAGGCGCCCGATTTTGCCGGTTTCGAAGTGCTGGCTGGACCCTCTGTGTCCACAGGTCACTCGGTGCAATTTATAAATGGTCGCCAATCATCAAGTTACAACTGCTCCTACACGTACGTGCTTATGCCTAACGAGGCAGGTAAGTTCACCATAGGCGCAGCATCCATAACGGTTGAGGATAAGAAATATACGACTAAACCTCTATTAGTGGAGGTTATAGACGAGAGAGAGGGTACAGGTTCGGCGACTCAGAGTGGTGGTAATGTATCGTCAAAGCCCTCTGAGAGTGGTCTATCTAATAGCGATATATTGCTGATTTTAAAGCTCTCTGATAGAGATGTCTACAAGGGTGAGGCTATACGCGCCTCATTGATGCTATATACAAGAGTTGAAATTTCGGATGTCTCGGATGTTAGCATCCCATCGTTCGATGGTTTCTGGTCACAGGATTTAACCTTTGACAACAACCCTTCGCGCGATGAGTACAATGGTCGCATCTACGAGACACACAAGATAACAGAACTTCTACTATCGCCACAGCAGAGTGGTAAGATTACAATACCGGCAGCCTCGATGACGGTGCGCACACCTGTTGAGGTGCAGGGTAATAGAAACTACGACCCATTTTTCGGAGGTCGTCAAATTCACTACGTCACAAAGCAGATTAAGAGCGAGCCGGTGACCGTTGATGTGCGTGAGTTCCCAGAGGGCGCTCCGCGATCATTCAAGGGTGCTGTAGGAGACTTCCGTATATCGTCGCGTATGCCAAATAGCGAGATTGATAGCAACACGGCAGACCAGTTTGAGTTGACACTCTCGGGTAGTGGCAATTTGAAGTTTATCACAGCGCCACGCATAACACTGCCAGATAGCTTTGAGCTCTACGATACTAAGGTTGTAGATAATATTAAGGTTACAGCGTCGGGTACATCGGGAAGTATCACATATACCTATCCATTCGTAGCACGCTCGGCGGGAGTCTTTACCATTGCCCCTATTGAGTTTAGCTACTTCGATCCACAGTTGGGTGAGTATAAAACGCTTAGCACTGAACCTTATACTATCACCATCAACGACGACGGCTCGTCGCCAGCACAGCATAATACGGGTGGCTATATGGACTATGGCTCTACGATGCGTCAGTTGGACAAGGATATTCGCTTTATCCACGTCGGTGCTATGCCTGCAGCGGCATCCGCAGCATTGATTTTTAGCCCTATATATTGGTTGGTGGTGGTGCTACTATTGGCAATATTCGTGGTTGTATATGTTGTGATGCGCAAGCGCATACGCGATAACCGTAACATCGTGGCACGACGTATGAAGCGTGCCGATAAGGTTGCTATTCAGCGACTACGTATGGCAGAGCGCTTTATGAAAGAGGGTAACCGTCACTCCTTCTACGAGGAGATGCTAAGGGCTATGTGGGGATATATCAGTGATAAGTTCAACATTCCGGTTGCAAACTTAACGAAGGAGAAAATTCGCGAGGAGTTGTATCGTCGAGGGGTCTCTATGTCGGTTGCTGAGGAGTTCTGCGAGATAATATCGCGCTCCGAGGAGGCGCAGTATGCACCAACCACAGATGGTGATATGAGTGTCGTATATGCCGATGCCGTAGATGTGATGTCGAAGATCGAGGATGTTGTAAAACGATAAACTTAAAGAGGTATGAGAACCATATATAATATAATAGGTGTAGCTTTTTTTGCGCTGTTGGCTTGTAGTAAGGTTGTGGCGGCTGACGCTAAGACCACAGCCGAGGCTTGCTGGTCTGAGGCAATAGCAGCCTACGAGGCTAAGGAGTACGATGTGGCGGTGGAGAAGTTCGAGCATATCGTGGAGCTTGGCTACGCCTCAGGAGATCTATACTATAACCTTGCAAATAGCTACTTCAAACTTGGCGAGCAGGCTACCGAGGAGGGACTACATAAGTTTTCGGGGGGTGAGCTTGGACGTGCGGTACTAAACTATCATCGAGCTTTGCGCCTCGATCCTACGTTGGAGGATGCACGCTATAACCTTGAGTTGGCTGTAGATAACACTAACGACACTGAGGCATTGCCAGAGTCTTTTATTGTATCGCTATGGCGCGATATGAGTAACTCTGCCAAGTCGAATAGCTGGGCTGTAAGTTCGCTTGTTATGCTTGGACTATTGTTGGCATTGGTTATCTTCTACCTGCTATCTAACAGTATAATGCTTAGAAGAATAAGCTTCTTTGGAGCCATTATACTTCTTGTCGTTGTTATAATCGTTGTAGCCTTTGCTCTACATAGCAAACGTCAGGCGGAGGAGGATAACCGCGCTGTGGTTATATGCAACGACACCACTCCAGTGCACGCATCGCCAGAGAGTGGCTCAAAGGTTATCCGTCAGCCTTCGCAGGGTGTTACCGTAATGGTATCGCGCAACCATGGCGAGTGGAGCGAGATTATCTTTGCCGATGGCGAGAAGGGGTGGATTAGAAGTGCAAAGATTGAGAATATCTAACAAGGGAGAAGTATGTCGCAGCTGTTGGATAATGTCTGTAGCGAGCTTCAGCGTCTACCTGGTGTCGGTAAGCGCACGGCGTTGCGCCTTGCGATGCACATCCTAAAGATGGAGCCAGAGAGTGCCAATTCGTTGGCATCGAGCATCTCCCGCTTTCGTAATGAGATACGCTACTGCGGTTGTTGTAACAACCTATCGGATAGTGCTTTGTGTCCTATATGTTCCGATACACGACGCGACCGTTCGATCGTGTGCGTAGTGGAGCAGGTTCAGGATCTTATGTCTATCGAGAATACGGGTCAGTATCGAGGTCTCTACCATGTACTTGGGGGTGTTATTTCGCCAATGCAGGGCGTAGGTCCTTCGGACTTGAAGATTGACCTCCTCGCTGACCGATTGCTTACGGGCGAGGTTAAGGAGGTGATTATCGCCATCTCGACTTCGGTGGAGGGTGAGACAACGCTCTTCTACCTGTTAAATAGACTTAAGGCATACCCCGATGTCAAGGTCTCGACTATTGCTCGCGGCATAGGTTTTGGTGATGAGTTAGAGTATGTGGACGAGCTAACTATTACCCACGCGCTGAAGAATCGTCGTGAGGTGGTTAAGGGCTGATATTGGTAGGTTTAACCTCCATTTTAGTCGTTTCGCCCATTTGCTGTGGAGCAAATTGGTGTTTTGGGATTAAATTTGTAGTAGAAAATATAACCTCTAAATATTGGGATTATGGATAGATTACTTCGTTTTTTGTCGCTCTCGCTTGTAGTGTTGCTTGGAGGCTGTACGGCGATGATGGAGTCATCAACATACGGTTCTGGCGACCTCTATATAACCAACAATCGCGAGATGGTTACCCAGGAGCTTACCGCACGGGCTGAGGCTGATAGGGCTGAGGCAGAGATGCGTAAGGCTATGATGGAGTCATATTATAATACGTCGAGTGAGCTAAACTATGCCTCTATCGTTGCTGACGATTACGAGAGTGCATACGCGCGTCGTCTCTATGGTTTTAACTCGCCAACATATCGTCTACCATCAAGTTACTACAGCCTTGCAACAAGCGAGGCAATACGTTATGCTTCGGCTTACGATCCTGCCTTTTATAATATTATGGTCTCTGGAGATCAGGTGTGGGTAGAGCCTAAGTATGTGACATCGATGTTTGGTACATGGGGTGCTACAAATGTAACCTTTGGTATCTACTCATCACCTTGGATTTATGGTTGGGGTGGTTACTATCCTCCAAGTCACTACACAATGTGGGGTTATCCTCACTATTCGTGGTATGATTGGAATTGGAATATGTACTACAACCCTTATCACTGGGGCTATGGCTACTATGCGGGATGTTATCCGCACTACCATTACCACCCACATCATTACCCTGCCTATCCCCCACACTATCATCCTAATACTAAGCCGGGTGTAACGGATAAGTTCCATAACTCAGTGCGTCGCAACACGGCATCGCGCTATAACTCGCCTACATCGAACTATAGCAGTGGCGGCAGAGCAAGCACAACTATTAGAACTGGTGGTGCAACATCTTCGGGCGTAAACAATAGTCGTGTTAACAGAGGTTCGTCAAGCAGCGGCTCACGCACGTCATCGTCTTCTGTATCACGTTCGACATCGGGTAGCAGTTCGAATAGGAGTAGTAGTACGCGTAGCTATAAAAGTTCATCGACCTCAGTAGGTAGCTCCGTATCGAGCTCTTCGAGAAGTTCATCGTCCACTGTCCGTTCGTCTGGAAGCTCGTCGTCGACCTCTCGTTCATCTGGTAGCTCTTCGGTAAGTCGTTCATCAAGCGGTCGCACTTCTCGACGCTAAAAGTGGGGTATAACCAATAAATTTGTTTAGTATGAGACGCATATATATATTGATCGTTATGGTTCTTGTAATGATCCTTACGCCTACCTCAAGTACAAAAGCGCAGGGTGGCTTCTACGACTTTGGTGGTACTGTGCTAAATAACGATATAGCTACTTGGACCGATCTATATGATCTCTCGTTCACATCGCATAACTTTGGTACTGCGCGCTCTATGGCGATGGGTAATGCCTTTACGGCGCTTGGTGCAGATATGGTGTCGGCATCGCTAAACCCCGCGGGTGTGGGTATGTATCTAAGTGGTGATGTGAGCTTTACGCCAATGATTAGCGTTGCTAAGAGTAATACTACGGGTCAGTCCTACTACGATGTTGCAAAAACAGCTGATAACCGTATGACGCGCTTTGTAGTGCCCAATTTCGGTGTTGTGGTTCCAGTATCTATGAGCACTGGTTGGTTGACAAATGCCAATTTTGCAGTATCGTACAACCGTGTTGCTGACTTCAACCAGAAGCGCCTTATGGGCTCGCTTGATCATAGTTATACCAATTCGCTCGCAAACTATTTTGCGACCTTCTCTAAAGAGTTTTCGGGAGATCTAAACTTTGATAGTAGCGGAGGTTTGGCGTATGGCGATCCATCTAAATGGGATCCATTTACTTGGGGTGCTGTGCTTGCTGATAACACTGGTCTTATAAGTCGTAATGGCGATATCTGGGAGAATAAAACTATTGGCAGTGATGCCTTTGTGGACCAGTATTCTACTATCGAGACCTTGGGTGTGGTGGATGAGTGGTCGTTTGCCGGAGGCTTTAATATTGTCGATAAGGTCTACTTCGGTATTGCGATAGGTATCCAGAACATCGACTATACGCGTAATATATACTATGGTGAGGGCTATCGCTATGGAAATGAGGCTAATGACTCAGGTCTGGTGGATCAGCTCCTAAGCACCGACTATTGGCAGTCGACCTACTTCTATGGTACGGGTCATAACTTTAAGTTTGGTGTTACGGCGCGCCCAGTACATTGGTTGCGTGTAGGTCTTGCTTACCATACTCCAACATTCTACAGCTTGGAGATCTCATACGCTGGTGCTATGAAGACTATAACCTCGCGTATCGAGCCAGGCAAGGAGGACCAGATTATCGAGAACGATGCCGAGACTCCATATTTCGAGGAGTATGGCATCAACTCTTGGAGATTCCGCACACCATCACGCCTGCTTACAGGTGTTGCTGTAACTCTTGGTAAGAGGGCTATCATCTCTGCCGATTATGAGCGTAGCTGGTATCAGACAATTCGTCTTCAAGAGTCTACAATATACGGTCTTGATGATATCTACAAAGGTAATTTTAAGGATGTATTCAAGGGTAGTAGCACTCTCCGTTTAGGTGTTGAGTATTATGCCCTTCCAGCCTTGGCACTACGCGCGGGATATATCTGGAGCGGTAGTGGCATAAAGGATGAGTACAAATTTGGTCTTACCTCGCGCACTCTGCCTACTGAGCAATCGTTCCTTACTGCGGGCTTAGGTCTGCACCTAAGTAAGAGTGCCTATCTCGATTTCGCATACCAGTATGGCACAGCGCATTATACCTCTATCCAGCCTTTCTACGTTACTGAGACAGTGGGTGGTGTGACCGAACCATATATCGATAGTGCGATATTCGATACTAAGACCACAAACCAGAATTTTATACTAACACTCGGTTTTAGATTTTAGATTTCGTCTATCGACTATTAATAGTTGTTGGGACAAAATGGAGGTTAAGGAGAGTTGAAATCCACCCCATTTGTCCCACTCTTTGTCAAAAATATCGCTCAATTTTGGAGTTTATCTGCAGTGCAAAAATATTCTTCGATGCGAGAATTTTTGCTTGATATTTGCAGGATTGATAAATTTTGCGTATCTTCGCTAAATAATGATGGATAACCGTACTAAAACGATACGATTATGGCAGAAGAGAAGACCCGTTACAATGATGCAGAACTTGAGGAGTTCCGTCTATTGATAGAGCAGAAATTAGAGTCAGCACGCGCTGACTATGAGATGCTTCGTACAGCGATAAATAACGAAAACGACACCGAGGACTCATCTCCAACCTTCAAGGTGTTGGAGGAGGGTGCGACAACACTTTCGCGTGAGGAGTATGGCTCGCTTGCTCAGCGTCAGGCGAAGTTTATCCGTAACCTCGAGATGGCTCTTGTGCGCATCAAGAATAAGACCTACGGTATCTGCAAGACTACAGGTAAGTTAATACCTCGTGAGCGTCTTTTGCGCGTTCCTCACGCTACGGAGTGTATTGAGGCAAAGACCGCCCGTAAGTAATCTGAGCTGTTTAATGGAGCTGAATTAGCTCTTACTTTATAGCTCAACAATTAAGAGAGGGCTATCCACTGCGGTGGAGGGTTTACGATACAGATAGGTGTCACCAATGAGGCGTACTTGTGTACCTTCAATAGGTGACACTTTGCTATTAAAAGAGAATAGATAGAGCACACTATGTCAGTAATAAGATTAACAAAGGAGTTTACATTTGAGGCTGCCCACATGCTCGAGGGCTACGACGGTCTATGTCGTGAGATACATGGTCACTCATACCGTCTGTTTGTTACAGTTAAGGGTAAGCCTGAGACGAATAGCGACTCGCCAAAGCTCGGTATGGTGATGGACTTTGGCGTGCTAAAGCGCATTGTAAATGAGCAGATTGTGGAGCGTTTGGACCACTCGTTCACTATGCGTAATACGCCTAATGCTATGACTATTATCGAGAATATGGGTATCGGTTGTGATTTTTCAAAGATTGTGCTTGTGGATTATCAGCCTACTTGTGAGAATATGTTGAGCGACTTTGCCGAGCGTCTGTTAGGTGCTCTGCCTGAGGAGATTGAACTCTACTCGTTGCGTCTCCACGAGACAGCTACGTCGTATGCAGAGTGGTATGCCGAGGATAATTTTTAAGCAATAACGCTACGCCCAATGCAGAAGAAGAGCCTTTACCTTATCGATGCATACGCATTGATATTCAAGTACTACTACGCCTTTTATCAGCGACCAATGCGCAACCACGAGGGTCTTAATACCTCCGTGGTTTTTGGCTTTACAAAGTTCCTGCGCGATATCCTAAACCGCGAAAATCCCGATTTGATAGGTGTTGCTTTCGACCCTGCAGGAGGCTGTTTTCGTCGCGATATCGCACCTGATTATAAGGCTAATCGCCCTCCTACGCCCGAGGATATAAAGCTCTCGGTGCCATACGTTAAGCGTCTGCTTGAGGCTATGTGCATCCCTGTTTTGGAGGTCACAGGCTTCGAGGCTGATGATGTTATCGGTACGCTTGCTAAGCGCGGTGCCGAGGCGGGATATAGTGTCTATATGGTTACGCCTGATAAGGACTATGGACAGCTTGTTGATGATAACTGTGTTATCTACCGACAGAAGGGCGATGCCATAGAGATTATCGATAGGGCGGCTATCGAGGCGAAGTATGGCTTTAGCGATCCAAGTCTCGTCTGTGATGTCTTGGCGTTGTGGGGCGATGCCTCGGATAATATCGCCGGTGTGCCAGGTATTGGTGAGAAGGGTGCTTCAAAGTTGGTTAGAGAGTGGGGTACAGCGGAGAATATCTTGGCTAATGCCGATAATATTGGTGGTAAGACGGGTAAGAGTATTGCCGAGTGGGGTGATAAGTTGCTATTGGCTAAGAGCTTGACTGCTATTCGATTGGATGTGCCTATAGAGTTCTCGGAGAAGGAGCTTACGCGCTGTGCTCCTGACTATGATAAGCTACGAGCACTATATAAGGAGCTAAATTTCACATCATTCCTAAGGGAGCTTGATGCTTCGCAGCCAAAGGTTCAACCAGTGGTGGAGCCAGTGCGCAAGAAGAAGACAGATGCTATGGCGGGTCAGGGCGATTTGTTTGCGATGTTTGATATGTTCGCTACCGAGCCAGTGGCAGAGCCTGAGCCAGTTGTGGCGAGTGCTGATGGTGTCAAAGATTGTCATATTGTTGGTAGCGCTGAGGAGGTAATGAGCCTCTGTGATAGTCTGCTTAAGCGCGATGCCGTAGCGCTATATACCGCAACAAATAGCTATAACCCAATAGATTGCACTATCGTTGGTCTTGCACTATCAGCTGAGCCATATAAGGCATATTATATTCCTCTAAACCAGTCTAATAGGGAGGAGTATATCGCGGCATTACGCCCACTTTTGGAGGATGCAAATGTTGCTAAGATAGGACAAAATATAAAGTTTGATATTATGGCGCTTCGTCGCGCTGGCATCGAGCTACGCGGTGCGCGCTACGACACGATGTTGTTGCACTATATTATCGACTCGGAGGCGCGCCATAGTCTCGATTTTATTGCTGAGCAGTACCTTGGTGTGACACTAACCGATATCGAGACACTTATTGGTAAGGGTGCTAAGCAGTTAAGTTTGGATGTAGTTGCCACTGAGCGTGTTGCGGAGTATGCCGCAGAGCGCGTGGATGCTACTTTCCGCCTTAAGGATATGCTCTATAAGCGCGTCGAGGAGCTTGGTATGAGGGATTTGTATCACCGTATCGAGGAGCCTATGATCGATGTCTTAGCCGATATGGAGCTTACGGGTGTGCGTGTTGATTGTGAGGCACTTGCGCGTTATGGTGTGGTGCTTAACGACCACCTTGCCCGACTCGAAACGGAGATTTGCGATATGGCTGATGAGCCTACGCTCAATATCAACTCATCGCGCCAGTTGGGCGATGTTCTGTTTGGTAAGTTGCGCATTACCGACAAACCAAAGATGACAAAAACGAAGCAGTATTCTACTGACGAGGAGTATCTTACGGGCTTTGCTAAGGAGTTTCCGATTGTGGAGAAAATACTTGAGTATCGCGGTGTTAAGAAGTTGCTATCGACCTACGTTGAGGCTCTGCCAAAGCTTGTAAATAGTGCTACAGATAGAATACATACATCATATAATCAGGCTGTTACGGCAACGGGACGACTCTCGTCAACAAATCCGAATTTGCAGAATATACCTGTTCGTGATGAGCTCGGTAAGCCTATCCGCGAGGCCTTTGTGCCCTCGGAGGGTAATGTGCTTGTGGCGGCTGACTACTCGCAGATTGAGCTACGCCTAATGGCGCATTTGAGTGGCGATAAAGCCCTTATTGAGGCCTTTATGCTTGGCGAGGATGTCCACTCTGCCACCGCAGCGCGCCTCTATGGTAAGACCCCGCAGGAGGTCACATCCGACGAGCGCCGTAGGGCTAAGACGGCAAACTTCGGTATTATCTACGGCATCTCGGCATTTGGCTTGGCACAGCGCTTGGATATTCCCAATCGCGATGCTAAGGAGCTCATTGAGAACTACTTTGCCTCATATCCTGATGTGAAGCGATATATGGACGAGGCGGTGACGAATGCAACAAATAGCGGCTATGTGGAGACTATGTTTGCGCGTCGTCGCCAGCTCAACGATATCCACTCGGCTAACCGTGTTGTGCGCGGTGTTGCCGAGCGCAATGCTATCAACGCCCCAATCCAGGGCTCGGCAGCAGATATTATGAAGCTTGCAATGGTTGAGATTTCCCGCCGTTTAAAGGAGGAGGGTATTCAATCGAAGATGATTATGCAGGTACACGATGAGGTAGTTATCGACACGATTCCTGCGGAGCTTGATAGGGTATGCACTCTTGTTCGCGAGGCGATGGAGTCGGTGGCAACGCTTAGAGTACCTCTGGTAGCCGATGTAAATAGTGGTAAAAACTGGCTTGAGGCACATTAGTCTCTGCTTACATACCGAAAATTAAACCGCTCAGAAAATGCTTTCCGAGCGGTTTGATTATGATATAATCTGTAGTTTATAAGTTTCCGAGTTGGATATTTGTCTCACGGATAATGCGCAATGTTGAGGCGTCCTCCACAAAGATTGAGTTTAGACCCTGCTGCTCCTGCGCTGGGTCGCCAGTGTAGTCGTCTCCCTTAGCCCAGTACTCGTGGTCCTCGACGTTGGTCTGGGCATAGCCACCCCAGCTCCAGAAGTTGCAACCCGCAAATACATCCTTTTGCGCCTTAGACTTAACAATTAGGTCGAAGACAAAGGTGTAGTACAAATCGCGGCAGATAACTGGGCTACCCTTGTGGAAGTCCATATTGTCGCGAGGCATACCGAACTCCTCTACAACAACGGGTTTGTTAATCTTGCGGCCAAGGTCGAGGTGCATATTGATATACTCCTCGGTGTATGTGCACGACTGCTCCAAATCCTCGCGCATATTGTCCCCACGCATCCACTTCCAGTTGTATGGCCAAACGTGGCAGTTGATATACGAAATCTCGTCGATAGCGTGAATCTGCTCGCAAAGATCCATATCCCACTCGCAGCCATAGTAACCCTCAGAACCAGTGGAAATCATGTGGTTAGGGTCGAGCGAGCGGATAAGCTTTGCAGATGTTGCAAGCCACTCGGCGAAGGCCTCCTTGTTGCTCTCCTCCTTGCTGCTAAAGGCGCGTGGCTCGTTAGAAATCTGCCAAGAGAAGATCGCTGGGTCGTCGATATATTTGATGCCAGTATAGCGGTTTGTGCGCGATACAATATACTTCACGTGGTCGTAGAAGATCTGCTTTGCGCGCTCGTTACGTACGAACTCGCCAGCGAAGGTATTGTATGAGAACCAGCCGTCAACGCGAGGTACAAGCACAGGGGTCTCGTTAGCCCACGCCACATACTGAGTGTAGCCACCGCTCCACTCCCAAGCGTTATTGAAGTACAACACGGCGGTCATATCGCGCTTGCCAAGCTCCATCATCAGGTAGTCCAAGCCCGCCAAGACATCGTCGTTATATACGCCTGGCTCTGGCTGAAGGTTTGGCTCAATCTTGCCGAGCAAGCCATTCTCGCCCTCGCCACCCACGAGGATGCGGAGGTTGTCGATACCATTCTCCTTCATAAAGTCGAGCTCCTTCAATAGGCGTTCGCGGTTGCCACCCTCGCCCTCAGAGCCGAGGATTGCGCCATACCAGAAGTTGGTGCCTACAAAGTAGTAGGGCTCGCCATTGCGCATAAACTGTCCATTCTCAACAGTTATAAAGCTCTTGGTCTCAGTGTCATTATTCTTTGGTGAGCAACCGATAGCCATAAGCACTACCGTCAATGCGCACCACAAAATTGTAAATCTCTTCATTACTCTATAGGTTTTATAATTTTAGTCCAATGTGTTGTGTTACACAGCGCAAAAATAACAAAAAAATCTAAGATATAAAACGATGCCTAAAAAGAGGCTAAAAAAGGCTCTGCAGATTTGTAAAATTAGCGTGGATTATGTATTTTTGTAGGGTGAAATTGCGTACATATAGCCTGACTTCTAATGGTTGGGATGTAAGTGGCTGTGTAGCAATTTGTTATGTTGTAAATGGTGGGCGTTTATGCTCGATAAAATAGATAAAATAATGCGAGTAATCTTATCTGGCGGAGGTACAGGCGGACATATATATCCTGCGGTCTCGGTGGCCGAGGCGTTGAAGCGTAAATATGGCAGTGATGTAGAGATACTCTTTGTGGGTGCAGAGGGTAAGATGGAGATGGAGAAGATTCCTGCTTTGGGGTACAACATCAAGGGTCTTCCGGTGGCGGGTTTGCAGCGTAAGTTTACGCCTAAGAATCTGCTCTTGCCATTTAAGGTGATCAAGAGTTTGCGCCGTGCGAAGCGTGTTATTCGCGAGTTTGGGGCCGATATAGTTGTGGGCTTTGGTGGCTACGCCTCAGCGCCAGTGCTATGGTCGGCACAGCGTATGGGTGTTCCTACAATTATCCAGGAGCAGAACTCCTACGCAGGTCTTACCAATAAGCTTCTCTCGAAGCGCGCTAAGCGTATATGTGTCTCATACGACGGTATGGAGCGCTTCTTCCCAAAGGATCGCATCGTAATGACGGGTAATCCGCTGCGTGGTCGCTTTACTGCAGATGCTGGTAATAGGGCCGAGGCGTTGGGCTACTACGGCTTTAACGACTCGTTGCCAGTGGTGTTGGTTGTGGGAGGTTCGCTTGGTACGCGCACCTTGAACGAGATGATGAAGGCGTGGATAGCAACACTCGGTGGCGAGGCTCCAGTGCAGGTGATATGGCAGACGGGTAAGTTCTACGAGCGCGAGATGCAGGAGTTCTTAAAGGCACATCCTACAAAGAATATCTGGCAGGGTGCCTTTATCGAGCGTATGGACTATGCTTATGCGGCTGCCGATGTGGTAATCTCGCGTAGTGGTGCTTGCACCGTGTCGGAGTTGTGCTTGGTGGCTAAGCCAACGATATTCGTGCCATCGCCAAATGTGGCTGAGGACCATCAAACCAAGAATGCAATGGCCTTGGTGGAGAAGGGTGCTGCGGAGATGGTGCGTGATAGTGAGGCTGTGAAGCGTGGTATGGCGGAGGCTGTGGCCTTGGCTGGCGATGCTGAGCGCTTGGAGCGCCTATCGGCAAATATTGCCTCACTCGCAATATCGGATGCAGCAGATAGAGTGGTGGCAGAGATGGAAAAGGTGTTAAACAAGACTCTATAGGGAGCGTTGAGATGAAGCGAAATTACGAAAATATATACTTCCTCGGTATTGGAGGTATCGGTATGAGTGCCTTGGCGCGTTACTTCCTCCACGAGGGCTATCGCGTGGCGGGTTACGACCTTACGGCAACACCTCTAACAAGGGCGTTGGAGAGCGAGGGTGCGTTGGTGCACTATGAGGATGATGTGAACCTTATTCCTGAGGTTATGCGTTCGGCGGATAATACCCTTGTGGTGTTGACGCCAGCTATCCCTGGTGACCATAAGGAGTGGGCTTGGTTTAGAGAGCAGGGCTTCGCTATCGAGAAGCGTTCGCAGATGCTCGGTGTGTTGAGCGAGGGTAAGTGTGTTATGGCTGTTGCGGGTACGCACGGTAAGACTACGACTTCGACACTTGCATCGTGGCTTAACCATGCTGTTGCGGGTGAGGGTAGTGCCTTTCTTGGCGGTATCTCGCGTAACTTCGGCTCAAACCTTGTGTTGGGAGAGGGTCGTAGGCTTGTTGTTGAGGCTGATGAGTATGATCGCTCCTTCTTGCGCCTATATCCCGATGTCGCGGTAATCACGGCTACGGATGCCGATCACCTCGATATCTATGGCACGCCAGAGGCTATGGTTGAGGCGTTTGCTCAGTTTGCTTCGCAGATAAAGCCAGGCGGTGCACTTATCTTAAAGCAGGGTGTCGAGCTTAAGTTCGATGCCTCAGAGCGTATGTTGTATCGCTATTCGTGTGATGCTGGCGGTGACTTCTATGCCGAGAATATCTCGCTTCAGGAGGGTGGATACTATCGCTACGATATCGTCCTTCCTGATGGTCGTGTGGAGGGTTGCACGCTCGGTATCTTGGGTAAGGTTCATATTGAAAACTCTATTGCGGCGGTGGCGATGTTGTGGTGCGCAGCTAAGATTGAGGGTAAGAGCCTCGATTATGATAAGCTACGCCGTGCCTTGCGTGAGTTTGAGGGTGTGAAGCGCCGTATGGAGGTCTATGTGAATACTCCAGAGCAGGTATATATTGATGACTATGCTCACCATCCAGAGGAGTTGCGTGCTACGATAACATCGTTGCGTGGTATCTTCCCTGGTCGAAAGTTGGTTGCTGTGTTCCAGCCTCACCTCTATACCCGTACTCGTGACTTTGCTAAGGAGTTTGCCGAGGTGTTGTCTGAGGCGGATAAGGTGGTTATGGTGCCTATCTACCCAGCGCGTGAGTTGCCTATTGAGGGTGTTACCTCTGAACTCATAGGTAAAGATATCACTGCCGAGTGGGAGCTCGTAGAGCGCGACGATGTGGCACACTACCTCGAGCGTGAGCAGACCGATGTTACGGTAACCTTTGGTGCTGGTAATATCGATGTTGTGTGCGCTGATGTTGCTAAGGTTATAACCGCAAAACTTGGATAGTGATGCTAAAGAGGATAGCTAAATACTTCGTTCACCTCTCGCTATGGGCACTCCTCATCGTGACCGTGGTGTGGGCGAGCAAGCTATCTCAAAGCCATCGCGACACTGTGTTGGTGATGACAACCGATATCGAGATTCGAGGAGGTGGAAGCAATCCGCTAATATCGTCGGATGATATCAGCCTATGGCTTAAGGAGCAGGGACTACATCCCGAGGGTTGCATCCTCTCGAAGGTCGATATCGCTGCCATTGAGAATATGGTTGCATCGCATGGTGCGGTGGCTAAGGTCAATGCCATCCTCGATTATGAGGGTAGGGTGACGCTTAGTATCGAGCAGCGAGAGCCAATAGCGCGTCTACGCATTACGGGTTACGATGTTTATCTCACGGCAGATGGTTATGTTCTATCTGCCAAAGAGTACAATCCTGCGCACGTCAAGGTTGTCACGGGTGATTACACTCCATTCTTTGATAGCCAATATACGGGATGTGTAGCAACTATTGTAAGCGACTCTATCGCCTCACTTGATAGGTATGTAGCGCAGTTGGAGGAGTCGAAGTTGCCTCACTATAAGCGTCACAACGAGAATAATGCGTCACTTAGGGAGGTAAGACGCAGTGCTCCAAAGCGTAGCATCTTTGAGTCGAAGAGGAGTTACGCGATACTTGAAGCGGCGTACAAGGATAGCCTTAGCAAGGCTACCGAGATGCACAGCATCAATAGTAGAGCTATAGATGAGGATATTGCAGCTATCGACCGTGCTATTGAGCAAGCATTGAATACAAAGAGAAGTCTTCGTAGACAGGTCGAGGAGTTTGATGCTATGGTGGCGATGATACGCCATATCAACTCGGATAACTTCCTCGATGCCGATATCGCGCAGATTGTGGCTACGGGAGGTGGAGCAAATGAGTTGCAGCTCGCCGTGGTGCCACGTGCGGCAGATGTTACCGTAGACCTTGGTAATACGGATAATTTGGAGCGTAAGCTTGCTACGTTGCGCAGGTTTTACGATAATGGTCTTAGCCGTATAGGCTGGGATAAGTATAGCTATATAAGTTTGCGCTACGATGGTCAGGTGGTGTGCAAGTAGCTAAAATTTTAGAGAGTAAATAGGATAAAATATACAACGATGAAAGGTAAACAAATTGTAGCAATTGATGTTGGCTCGGCAAATGTGGTGATAGCAGTAGGTGCTGTCGAGGATGATGGTCGTGTTGAGATTAAGGGTATCGCTACCGAGCCTGTAGAGGGTATCACTGCAGGTAGAGTGGGCAACAGTGAGACCGTAGGTCGTTCCGTGCGTATCGCAAAGGAGCGCTTGGAGGAGCGTCTTGGCTTGAAGATTACAGAGGCATACGTGGGTCTCTCGGGTGACTATATCCGTTGCGAGCAGGTTACCGACCATGTCTATGTCCGTGATGATAATGGCAGTGGTTGCAGTCAGATTTCGGAGCGCGATATTGAGGAGCTTGATCGCCGTATGAAGAGCGTAAACCTTCCTGATGACCGCGAGGAGATTATTACTAAGGAGCCACTTAGTTATAAGGTTGACGAGAAGGTTGTAAAGGAGCCTATCGGCGAGTATGGATATGTGCTCTCGGCAACATACAACTTTGTGCTCTCGGATAGAATGATGCGCGAGCGTTTGCGTATCTGCCTCAATAAGCAGGATATCACCATTAAGGAGTTTGTGGCAAATGCCTTTATCTCGCACCTTGGCGTGGCTACGACAGATGATATGGAGGATGGCGCAGTTATTATAGACCTCGGCGCAGGCTTGACAGATGTTACCATTGCGCAGAGTGGCAAGGTGCGTTACTTCGCCTCAATACCTGTGGGTATGGGCGTTATCAACAACGATATTCGTGCCTACGGCATTCCAAATAGCTACGTTGAGGCGTTGAAGGTAAACTATGGCTCGGCGGTGCAGGAGCTTGCTGCCGATGATAAGATTTCGTTCCCTCACGCTCGTAAGGGTACGGCAAAGAGCATTCGTCGTAAGAATCTTGCAAAGATTATCGAGGAGCGCTTGATAGAGATTGCCGAGTGGGTTCGTAAGGAGATTAAGGAGGCTGGCTGCGGTAGCCGTTTTACCCCTGTGGTATTGCTCACTGGTGGTGGCGCCGAGATGCAGAACATCGAGCGCCTTTTTGCTCGTGAGCTTAAGGTTGAGGAGGCACGTTCAGTATTCCCAGAGTATGGCTTCACGGAGAATATGGGTGAGCACATGACCACTCGTGCTTATGCAACTATTGCATCGTTGTTGTTGTATGGTGCTAAGCGTGGTACTTGTGCGGTAGCTGTGCGTATGCAGAGCGCTACGCAACAACCCCAACCACAGCCAACCTATCAGACTCCACAGCCACAGCAGACTCCACAGCAGCCATTTGGTGACGTATATCGCCGTAATGTTACGGAGAGTAGCGTTGCCCAGAATGGTGAGACGAGTATTGCACGTCCAGTGGTTCAGCCACGCCCAGTGACCACAAAGCCAGAGGAGCCAGAGGTTGTAACTGGTACACTCGGTAGTGTGGAGCCAGTATCTACTGCCGATGGTGATCCTGAGATTACTGTACCAGGAGATAATGGTGGTAAGAAACGTAAGTTTATGACCAAGATTACAGAGTGGTTTACAGGTAAGGACGATGGCGAGTACACATTCTAACAGCTAACAATGAGTATGACAGATATGGATAATAGAAGTACTGATATAGGCATTGAGGATATTGTAGTTTCGGTATCAAACGGCAAGTTGTCGGATTTGCAGCTCGACTACAAGTCAAATATAATGGTGATTGGTGTTGGTGGTGCTGGCGGTAATGCTGTGAACCACATGCAGGAGTTGGGTATTGCAGGAGTAAATTTTGTGGTGTGTAACACTGATGCTCAGGCACTAAACAACTGTCTTGTACATAATAAGATACAGATGGGTCCAGGTCTTGGTGCTGGTAACGATCCTGCTAAGGGTCGTAAGTTCGCCCTCGAGACAGAGGAGCAGTTGCGTAATCTGCTTGAGACCTCGAATGTAAATATGCTCTTCATCGCTGCAGGTATGGGTGGTGGTACCGGTACTGGTGCCTCGCCTGTGATTGCAAAGATTGCTCACGACTTGGATATCTTGACTGTTGCGGTTGTGACAATGCCACTACGAATGGAGGGTCCAACCCGTTACCAGAATGCTGTGAGTGGTTTGAACGAACTTAACCCTTGGGTTGACTCGTTGCTTGTGATTGATAACGAGCGCCTTAGAACAACTTATGGTAAGTTGCCTCTCAAGGAGGCCTTTGGTAAGGCTGATGATGTGCTTGGTATGGCAACTAAGGGTATTGCCGAGCTTATAACCGTTGACCTTGCGTTGGTGCGTGTTGACTTTGCCGATGTGAAGAAGGTTATGAAGAAGAGTGGTCGTGCCCACATGTCCGTTGTTAATGGCTCGGGTGATAATAGAGCTTTGCAGGCGGCGCAGAGGGCGTTGGAGTCATCATTGCTTGATGATAACCATATTGTAGGTGCGAAGGAGATTTTGCTAAGTTTTGCGGTTAACGACCTTGATAAGCTTACTCAGGACGATATCACCATTGCCATGGAGTACATCCAGAAGAGTGCAAGCTATACTGATGAGGATGGCACCGTTCACGAGGCAGATATCATCTGGGGTGCAAGCCAAAAGCGTACGTTGAATGATGACGAGTTGGAGCTTGTGGTTGTGGCAACACGTTTTGAGGATGGTGATAAGCTCAAGATTAAGACCGAGTATGTCGAGATTGACCCATTCGACTCGGAGCCTAAGGAGCCTGTAGAGGAGAAGAAGCCTGAGACAAAGAAACCTCAGTCACCACTTCCTATGCCAGAGCCAAAGACTATCAACCCACAGCGCGACAGATATAAGAGTATCGATTTGCAGGTTGTAAGACCAGCCTATGTGCGCCATGGTGCGAGCTTCTTGGATGAGAATGACAATGTGCCAACTACAATCTTCCAGCCAACCTCGCAGCAGGTGCAGGATGAGGCTGAGCCTACTGTAGGCGGTGGCTCATTGTTCTAAAGAGTTAGAAGATGGATGCAATCGTTGTAAATCCGAGTATCGATATCGCCAATGCCATAGTTTTAGGCATTGGTGCTATCGTTTTACTCATACTCTCGGCAATGGCATCAGGCTCGGAGGTGGCATTCTTCTCGCTTACGCGCACCGACCTCGAGGAGTTGGAGTCGCGTACCGATATTGCTGCTAAGCGTGTGCTTGATTTGTTGTCGAATCGCGACAGGTTGCTTGCCACGATACTTGTAGCCAACAATATGGTGAATATCTGTTTGGTAATTGTCGTGACGCAGCTTGTGAGCGAGATATTTATCTTTAGCGGTGTTTGGGAGTTTGTCTTTAACACCGTTGTTATAACCTTTTTGTTGTTGCTCTTTGGCGAGATTATGCCAAAGGTCTTTTCGCAGACCAACCCCGTGAAGATGAGTATATTGCTCTCGAGCCCGCTCAAGGTTCTTCGCTGGTTACTCTACCCATTGGCATTTATCCTTATCCGTACCTCAAGCCGTGTGAGTCGTCTTGCTACGCGCAACACTGAGATCTCTATTGAGGAGCTTGCCAATGCTGTTGACCTTACCGAGACAGGCTCCGAGGAGGAGCAGAAGATGCTCTCGGGTATTGTGGCATTTGGTCAGACCGAGGTTGTGGAGATTATGCACTCGAGGGTTGATATCACGGGCTTGGAGTTTGATGCAACCTACGACGAGGTGCGCAAGGTTATTGTAGAGACGGGCTATTCGCGTATCCCGGTCTATGGTGATGATTTGGATGATGTGCGCGGTGTGTTGTATGTCAAGGACTTGTTGCCATATATCGGAGAATCGTCGGATTTTGAGTGGCAGAAGTTACTCCGCAAGCCATACTTTGTGCACGAGCACATGATGATCGACGACCTTTTGAAGAAGTTTCAAAAGAAGAAGATTCATATCGCTATTGTGGTCGATGAGTACGGTGCTACGCAGGGTCTTATCTCGTTGGAGGATATCCTCGAGGAGGTCGTGGGCGAGATTACCGATGAGAGTGATGACGATGAGGAGTTGCTCTACGAGAAGATTGGTGAGCGCACCTATATCTTTGATGCTAAGATACATATTGGCGAGTTTGTTCGTGCCATTGGCTACGAGGAGGATGCCTTCGCCGATGTAGAGGGTCATGCCGAGACCCTTGCAGGTCTTATGATGGAGCTTAAGCGCGACCTACCACGCCGTGGTGATGAGTTGCAGTCGCACGGAGTGAAGTTCTTTATCGCTACGATGGAGGGTCGCCGTGTAGATAAAATCAAGGTCGAGGTAGATGGTTAATCTCTTTGTTGAGGCGATACCTGCGGTATATCTCTGTTGCGATACGCTTATTGCTGCCGAGGATGTAGCCTCTGCGATGCGCTTTCAGAATGAGAAGCGTCGCCGGGAGCACCTCGCCTGGAGACGTATTGTGCGTAGGGAGTTGGGCTCGAAAGTTCATATCGACTATAACGAAGTTGGTGCCCCAGAGGTAGATGTTGATGGTAGGTGGATAAGCGTTGCTCACGGTGGCGAGAGTGTTGCTGTGGCTATTGCTGATTGTCCCGTAGGTGTTGATATAGAGAGCCGTAGCAGGGATTTCGATAGGGTAGCACCGAGATATATGACCGAGGCGGAGCTAAGCCTTGCTAAGAGTGAGGATTGGGCGTGCTATGTCTGGTGTGCTAAGGAGGCG